>CAVFWQ010000001.1:0-81738 GCA_963626285.1 bacterium
ATCTTCTGCAAAATGCGGATCAAGCCTCCCTTGCTGCAATTTGGCCGGTCAAGGATGTACATCGTCTGTTTATTCAGCATCCCGAAAAGAACTATACATTGTCCGAGCTTGCTGACGAACTTCATATTTCCGAACGTAGCCTGCGATATCAATTTTTTCAGGTAACCGGACAATCCGTGCATCAGTATCAGCTTTCGTTAAAGCTGCGTATGGCGAAACATCTTATGTTAACTGAGCCTTGGAATTCCCTGTCTAATATTGCTCATACATTCGGCTTTTTTGATGAATATCATTTCAGTAAGCAATTCAAACAGCAATACGGCATTTCGCCCGGAAAGTTTAAACGTAATGGCGGAAGCTCAGAAGAAACGGAGTAGTGATTCTGCAAGAAATATCCAAGGCATCACCGTATATCGGCGATGCCTTTATCGGCAAACAATTTCATAAGTCTTCTCTTATATACATTACATTTCATAAAGCAATTTAAACTTAATGTCTTCATATTCATATCAACATTTTGCCTTGAGCATACCCGCCCGCAAGGGAAATGCCGGGCAGAAATCAAAAAATAGTCATAAGAACATGGTCGGCTTATGCTATGTGACATCTAAAACATAAATAAAATTCGGGATGACTTTCCGCTTTCGGCAAAGCTGAACGATAGATGCGCAGCAGTGCTGCTCTGACCTGAAAGAAGCAAAGCCGAAGCAGAAAAGTCGCCCGAAGGAACCATGATTCAGATGGAAAAGTATTATTTCACCCAAAATACCGCGGCGTCATGCGGCGCCAATTTCACGGACAGACCTGTTGTCAGCTTCTCCGTCTTTTCCGTCCAAAGCTCCTGCGCATAAGTAAACTTGCCCTCCAACATCTCCGAAGCCGCCTGCATTACGCGCATTTCATCGGACAGATTGAAAAAAGCCAGATAGCAGCCGTCTCCGTCGCGCCGCCGCGCCATCCACAGGCTCTCATTTTCCGTTGTCTTCAACGGGTGTGCGCAGGTGCTTTTCTTTTCAATGTCCAATACATCCGCGTTCGTCAGCAAATCCAGCGTGAACGCATCGTTTTTTGTCATATCTCCGCCAATCATCAGAGGTGAGCGCATCATGCACCACAGGGTCATCATTGTACGCTGTTCTTCATGCGTGAATCGCGTCCATCCGCGCTCATGGCAACATTGACGTATCGCGCCGACCGGCAGCATATCGGCATCCGGCCAATGACCGAAACCGGCATGAATGCACCATTTTTCCGCCTGCTCAAACATACTCTTCAGCAGACGCCAGTCATCCCAGAAATCATCCGTTATACGCCACATATTGGCATATTGCTTCAAATGCTCCGCCTGTTCCACGGGCGCGGGACCGGGTGAAAGCGACAGCACCATATCGCGTCCGCACGCACGGCAGGCTTCGGAAATCATCTCGATTTCGCGGCGGCACTGCGGATACTCGCGGGCGATGTCGTCACATTTTACAAAATCAACGCCCCATTGCGCATAGAGCCGAAAAATGCTGTCATAGTATGCCCGTGCCGCCGGTTTATCGCACAGCAGCCCATACATATCCGGATTCCATGTGCAGATGCTGTTGGGATTCGCGGCCTGATGACAGCCGTACCGCGTGCCGAAAACAGGCAGTTTTTGATGCGCCGCCATTCTCGGAAGCCCCCGCATGATATGGATGCCGAATTTAAGACCCAAAGAATGTACATACGCGGCAAGAGGCGCAAAGCCCTGCCCGCCTGCGGAAGACGGGAAACGATTGGGCGCGGGCTGAAGCCGCCCGTATTCGTCCATTATAAGCTCGGCAAAAGGCTCATATTCATGGCTCAGTGCCGTCGGCTGATACCACTGAATATCGACCACGATATATTCCCAGCCGTAAGGCTTCAGGTGCTTCGCCATGTATTCCGCATTTTGACGAACGATTTTTTCATTGACCGCGGCTCCGTAACAGTCCCAGCTGTTCCAGCCCATAGGCGGATGTAATGCAATCATAGCGCTATAACCTTTCCGAAAGAGACGAGAATGGGGTGATGAGATTCTCGCGGTTCTTCCGCCCGCTTCAAGGCGGCACTGCCGAATCGTGAATGATAAGGCTTCAAAAGCAAACGTCGTCCCATTTATGCCGCAGGACGCCGAAAAAGTGTTTCCGACGTCCTGCAATATATCCGATTCCAAAGGTGCGTTCGGATTTTACAAAAAGCGGCGGCGCTGTTTCAGGGCTGTTTTCCGATGTAGGCCAGAATACCGCCGTCTACATACAGCACATGACCGTTGACAAAGTTGGACGCATCGGACGCCAGAAAGACAGCGGGACCGACCAAATCCTCCGTGGTGCCCCAGCGTCCGGCAGGCGTCTTGCTGATGATGAAGCGGTCAAAGGGATGGCGGCTTCCGTCCGCCTGCCGCTCCCGCAGCGGCGCTGTCTGCCGGGTGGCGATGTAGCCGGGGCCGATGCCGTTGCACTGAATGTTCGCGCCGCCGAACTCGGAGCAGATATTGCGTGTCAGCATCTTCAGGCCGCCCTTGGCCGCAGCGTATGCGGATACCGTCTCACGACCCAGCTCCGACATCATGGAGCAGATATTGATGATTTTTCCGTGCCCCTTGGCAATCATGCCGGGAATCACCGCCTTGGCGCAGATGAACGGCGCAATGAGATCCACATCGATCACCTTGCTGAAATCCTCCACGCTCATCTCGCACATGGGAATGCGCTTGATGCATCCGGCATTGTTGACCAGAATGTCTATCACGCCCACTTCTGTCGCGATCCGGCTCACCATCGCCTGCACTGCGGCCTCGTCCGTCACATCCGCCACATAGCCGTGAACCTCTACGCCGGCCTCGCCGTAGGCCTTCATGCCCCGCTGCCGGCTTTCCTCGCTGGAGCAGTTGAAGCAGACCCTCGCGCCTGCCTGCGCCAAGCCAACGCCCAGCGCAAACCCGATGGAATGGGCGCCCCCCGTGACCAGCGCCACCCTGCCTGTCAAATCAAACAGATTCATAGTCGCCTCCTTACAAAAGCCTGTCGGTGGGAATGCCGTCCATGTCGTCAAAGTCCTGATTTTCGCCGCACATTCCCCAGATAAAGGTATAGTTGGCCGTGCCGACGCCGGCATGGATGGACCATGAAGGCGAAATGACGGCCTCCTCGTTGTGCATCACAATGTGGCGGGTCTCACTGCCCTGACCCATCATATGAAACACGCACTGGTCGGGCGCGATATCAAAGTACATATAAACTTCCATGCGGCGCTCGTGCGTGTGGCAGGGCATGGTATTCCAGACATTGCCGGGCAGCAGGGCGGTCATGCCCATGCTCAGCTGGCAGCTCTCGCAAACGGCGGGGTGAATGTACTGGCGGAGGATTCTCTCGTTGACGGTCTCCTGCGCGCCCAGATGATTGTATCTCGCCTTATCCATGGGGATATGGACGGTGGGGCAGGTTCGGTGAGCGGGGCAGGAATTGATGTAGAACTTGGCAGGCTTATCCCGATTCACGGACTGAAAGACCAGTTCTTTTGTGCCCATGCCGACATAGATGCCGTCCCTGTGATGCATGGGGTACTCCACGCCGTCCAGAATCACAACGCCGTCGCCGCCGATGTTGATGGCGCCCAGTTCCCGACGGGCGAGGAAGTAAGGGGCGGCCAGCTCCTTGCAGCTCTCCAGCGCCAGCGCCTCATCAACGGGCATGATGCCGCCGGCGATGATGCGGTCCTGATGGGAATAGGTCAGATTGACGGCATTCATCTCAAACAGATTGGAAATGTGATAATGCCTGCGCAGCTCAGCGGTATCGTAGCGCTTGGAATCATCGGGGTGATTGGCGTAACGTACATCAAATTTCATGCTTCAACACGCTCCCATATCGTTTTTAATGTTTTGACTGCGTATTCGATATCAGCGCCGGTCGTTTCCTCCAGCACCAGCACGGCGTTGGGGTCATAGGCCTTGATGCGCCGAAAAATCGCCGGCAAATCCAGTTCGCCCTTTCCGAAGGGGGTTTGAATCGGCCTGCGTCCGTTTGCCAGAAAGCAGTCCTTCATGTGAAACACCAGAATATCTCCGGCGAAGGCATCCAGACCCTGTTCCAGAATCCTCAGATAGTCCCCCTGATTGTCCGCATCCATGAAGTTATAGAGGTCAAAAATCACCTTTGTCTTTCGACCAATCATCCATCTGGCTCGCGCAAGCGTATCCACATTCCAGCAGACATGGTCGGCACAGCCCTCCATCGCAACGGTAGTGCCGCAGTCGGCGGCAGCATCGCACAGGCGGGAAAATGCCCGAACGACCTTCTGAAGAGACGCTTCCGTCCGATTGTCGGGATGATAGGTCCACGCATCGTTGTTGCACGAGCCCGTTTCGGAGCCCACCGCATCACAGCCCATCGCTTTGCAGTTTTTCAGGTAATCCTCGAAAATCAGCAGGCTCGTCTCCACCTTCTGTTTATCCGCATGGACGGGATTGAAATAAGCGCCTGTGAGCGGGATGATTTTTCCCGCATCGGAAAATGCCTTTCCGATTTGCTCTGCCCTTTCCTGCGTCATGGCTCCGGGCGCCTGCGGAATATCGGGGTATGCCTTATAGCAGACCATCTGCACGCCGTCCAGTCCAAGGCTGTCCAAGCGCTTCAGGATTTGCTCCGTTCCGACAGCGCCCAAATCATGGGCGCGGATACACGCTTTCACCGCGCACTCCTCCTTTCAGTCCTTTGTCAAATGAAAAAAGTCTATCGGATTTTCCCTTCGCCGCCGATTGTCGCACGGACGCTCTGACTGCCCCGTCTCAAATGCGGCAGCCGCGGGACTTTCATAGTGTTGCATAGACCGGATTTCTTATGGTCTGATGGAAATCACATGATGAAACTCCGTATAGTCGGTCAGGTAGACCGTTGCCGCGCCGGGCGTCCTGGCCTCCGAATCCTCCTTGCCCTCGGTAAAGTGGTGTGCGCCGAACGCGGGGCCTATCTCCATGGAGGCTTCCCCGTTGGACACCGTGAAGAAGGAATCCTTCAGCACCGGTGCTTCATCCCCATGAATCGGCATGGTAAAGTGCTCGTTGGAGATACGGTCAATGCCGGAAAAGGCCAGCTCCACGCGCCACGGCGCGCCCGCAACGCCGCTTACTTTTATCTCCGCCTCAATCGCATCGCCGTTTTCCCGAACGGTCACGTCGATGTCCATATCAGGCCCCCATTTCCTGGGGCGCGAGGCATTGTCCATCTGCCACCAGTCTGATGTGGCTGGCTTTTCGGGAAACGGCAGATAGTACCAGCCGCGCATCCTCTGGTGCAGATGAAAAGCGCCGGTTTCATCCATTTCCATGGTCTCTGCCCTGAACGCCCGATGCTCGCAGAAGCTGCCGCCGATTTTCATTGCCAGCTTGATGGAGCCGTTGTGCACCCAGAGAAAATCGGACTTGTCCTTCATGACCGTGTAGGTATAATGCCCCCTGCGGACTCTGGCGATGCCGGAAGCCGCATAGCAGGCATGGTATGTCTTGGGCGTGCCGGACAGCTCCGTCTCAAAGTCGATCAGCTCCGGATGGAGCATATACCGAATCAGGCAGTTGGGCGAAAGGATATTTTTCTCCCGCACGATTTCAAAGATGTAATTGGCCATGGCTGCGAATTCCGAAATATGATACTTGACGCCCAGATACAGATAAAACCAGTAGTAGCCATCCGGATATACCAGCCTGTCCTTATCAAAGCGGGTGGAATTGGCGGTGAAAATGCTGCCGTCCGGCTCCCAGTATGTCAGCATCATCCGCAGATTCCGAATGACATGCTGCTCGTAGGCATCATCGTCCAGCGCATCCGCCAGCAGCAGCATGGCCTGATTGTTGACGCTGTTGTAGTTGCCGGCGGATTTTTCCGAATACTCGCCGTCGTCGTTGCAGTCGATGCCCTCGTTGAGATACGCAAAGGCCGCCCGTGTCAAATCCGCCTCGCCGTACATCTTCCCGCAGGTGGCCAGCAATGCGGCGATGGCCCAGCGATGATTGGGCGTGTGGAAGCCGCCTTCCGTCAGCCCCCTGCCGCCGTCATGGATGATTGCATCGAGCCTTTCCAGAAGCACTGTTTCCCCGTCGGTCAGCGTTTCCCTGCGCTTTAAGTACTGAGCCAGCGGCAGAATGATGCCGATGCAGAAGGCGGTATCGGGAGCCGAAAAAAAGTTGCAGGTAATATAATCAAACAGGCCGTTTTCATGCTGGGTGGAGCGGACATAGTCCAGCCCCCTGAGCATGGCGTTCAGCAGGGCTTCGTCGTGATAAAGCTTGGATTCTTCGTTGCAGTAGACCGCGCCGATGTCCGCGATGCAGTACAGGGCATGCTTCTGCATATAAACGCCGTCCGGCATGACAAACGCGCCGTAATAAGGGCTGTTTGCGTCTAAATTTTGCTTTTTCTGATGATGGCTGGCTCGCTTTTCGGTATCCCTGAGCATCTGCCGATAATGGTCTCTCATATTGGCTGCCTCCCGCTTCCCAGCAGAGCCGCCCCGATGATCCCCGCGTCGTTGTCAAGCTTTGCCGACACGATTTCCGTATTTCGCTTGGAATTTCCGGAATAAATGTGCCGAGCCGCTTTTTCCCGAAGCGGCAGCAGCAGCGCATCCCCTGCCCGGCTGACGCCGCCGCCGATGCAAATCACCGCCGGCTGAAGAATATTGATGATGTTGGCGACGCCCTCCGCCAGATAATCGGTATAGATGTCCAGCACTTTTCGCGCCGTTTCATCTCCGGCCGCCGCGCCGTCAAACACCGTCTTTGCCTCCACGTCGTCCATGCTGCCGCCGCAAAGACGCCACAGCAGGCTTTCCGGATGCCTGAGCATCTGTTCCCGTGCCTGAGCAATCAGGGCGTTGGCCGACGCCATGGTCTCAAAGCATCCCCGCCTGCCGCAGTTGCAGGGAGCACCTTGATAATCGATGGTCATGTGGCCGAATTCCGCCGCCGCGCCGTTGATGCCGGACCAAAGCCTGCCGTTCAGGATGATGCCGCCGCCGATTCCCGTGCCAATCGTGACCATGACGAAGGAATCCTCCTGATAGCCGCCGGTTCTGTATTCCCCCCATGCAGCCGCGTTAGCGTCATTGTCAAAATACACCGGCACAGGGATTTTTTCAGCCAGAAGCGTCAGGAAGGGCACGTCATCAAAGCCCAGATTATTGGCGTCCTCCATGTGGCCGTTTTCCTGATTTGCCGTGCAGGGAACGCCCACGCCCACGGAGGCAACGTCCTGCCAACTCAGTTGATTTCGTTCCAGCAGCGTCTGCGCCATTTGCACCATATCCGCTATCATGCTTTCCGCGCTTCGCGGCGCCTTGGTCTTGACGCTGAGCTTGTCCGCGATTTTCAGATGATGCTCTACCAGACCGGCCGCTATATTGGTGCCGCCAAGGTCGATGCCGATTCGATACATTATCTCACCGCCTCATGTCAAAAATACAGCAAAAACGTTTTGATTTCAAAGGAGCCGAAACGGACACGGCTTAAATCAACAGCCTTCGGACATTCCTCCAGCATATCCGTTTCAACTATTTTAACAATTTTCGGGTTGATTGTAAATGCGCAGTCCGTCTGCCTGCCCATGGCTTCATAGACCCGCACCATGAGCGCATTGTCCGCCGTGTCCGCCGGCTTTATCGTATCGACAATGATATTCTTGGCATCCGTCAGCAAAATGGAGCCTAAATCATCGGCAATGCCGCCGACGGCCTCCGGCTCATTTTGCTCCGCCGCCTTCTGCGGCACGTCCGAGTCCGCAAAAGCGCCGTCAAAGGGATAAAAGGCATAGGTAAAATGCTGCATTCCCCTGTCCGCATATTGAGAGGGCATCATGGCGGATTTAAGCAATGTCAGGCGAATCTCGTTATCCGCCACATTGACGCCGTATTTGCCGTCATTGAGCACCGCCGCGCCGTGGGCTCCATCCGTCAGCGCCGAATAGCGATGGTTGCAGACCTCGTAACGGTCTTTATCCGTCTGATAGGAGCGGTGGGTGGGACGCTTCACATAGCCAAACTGAATCTCATGCATCGCTTCCTCCGCAAGGGCGTTCACCGCAAAGGCGACCTTCAGCAGCTTATGGCGCTCCTGCCAGTCGATTTTTGTAACAAAAGCAATGGATTCGGCATCCGCCGTCAGCACGATCTCCTGCGTCAGGTCGGAAGCGCCGATTTTACGGTTGATTTCCAATGAAGCCCGATATGCCCCCGCATGCATTGCTATGCTCACATCTTCCCCCGTCGGAACAGGCATATTTTCATACATGCTGCCAAGCTCCCATGCGTCATAGCAGGTATTCACATCCTTGAACATCAGCAGCCGATTGCCTGCGCCTGCCAGATATTCGGTTTTCCCGCCCTGCTTTTTGACGCTGACCAGCTCGCCCCTTCCATTGATGCGGCACACAAGATAGGCATTGGACAGCTCATAACAGTTCTCCCGTTCCAGATACCGCAGCCGCACCGGATGTTCCGGAACGGCGGACGGCTCTATCACGGCGCTGCTTTGCGCCGGAACGGTCACGCCGCAGATGCGTCTTGGCCAGCTCAGGCAGTTACAGACCATACGGCTTCCTTGAGAAAGTTCAGACCCCGTCCCCATTTCATCCATCAGCGCACGGCAGCCTTCGCAGACCGCGTGAAGCTCCTTTTCGGCCCGCTCATGCACTTTGGCGATGGAAGTGCCGGTGGCAATATCATGGAACTGATTGAACAGCAGCTTTTTCCAAAGGGCATCCAGCCTCCCCTTCCAGTCATCCGGCATTTTCCTGCCGGAAAGAAGCTGGCATGAAAGAAAGAATTCCGCGTGCCGCAGCGCATTTTCCGCGTCACGGATGCCCTTCTTTGTTTTTGCCTGAGAGGTCAGCGTGCCGCGGTGCCAGGCCAGATACAATTCCCCGCGGAAGGTATCCGTTGGCTCCGGATGGCGCTCGAAATACTTCACGGGGCTTTCCATCCGGCAGCGGGGCGCGCCCTCCAAATCCGCGCAGCGCTTCGCCATCTCCACCATTTCCCGTGTAGGTCCTCCGCCGCCGTCGCCAAAGCCAAAGGGGAACATCAAACCGTCGATATTTTCCTGCTGGACTCGGTCATCCTCCCAGCGGGTGATGAGGTCGCCGGGGCGGAAATCGGCATTGTTTTTCTTGAAGGTATGCGCCAGAACCCTGCTGCCGTCCATGCCCTCCCACCAAAAGATGTTGTAGGGAAATGGCTCGCACTCGGACGGCTGCCGAATCAGCTTTTGCGTGGCAAAGTAGGGGATTTGACATTTCTGCATGATTTGGGGCAAAGCTGCGGAAAAGCCGAAGGTATCCGGCATCCATGCCATTTTGCTGTCAACGCCCATTTCCGCACGAAACCACCGCTTGCCGCGGACAAACTGGCGTATCAGGGATTCGCCGGAGGGGATATTGGTATCGCTTTCCACCCATAAGGCGCCCTCCGGATAGAATTTTCCTTCCCTGACCTTCTCAAGGACTCTGCCGTAAACATCCGGATACAGCTCCTTCAGCCATTCCGGAATCGGCGGCTCGCAAAGGAGGAAGCGGTAATCATCATACTCCTGCGCCAGAGCAAGCTGATTTACATATGTTCTGGCGGCTTTCCGCATGGTTTCTTCCACCGGCCAAAGCCATGCCAAATCCAGATGCGACTGACCGAATACCGTGTATTCCGGCGCGGTGGAGCCGTTTTTGCAGGCCAGCAGGGGTTTTAAAAGCTTGTCCGCCTCGATGACGGAGGCCGTCATGTCCGGCTCCGGCAGCTCAAAATCGGCAATATAGGTGAATTTTTTCAGCCCTTCGACGATTTTCATGGTTCTCAGGCTCTTTTCCGGCAGTTTTTGAACCAGACTGTAAAGGGTCAAATAATCCATCGCCGCCTGAAAAAGCGCCTCATTCCAAACGCCGAAATGGGACTCTCCCACCGTAACCTGATATTCGGGAGGCTCCGGCACGGAGTCCTCGCCCCACCCGACCGGCCCCGCGCCCTCGTTGCGGACGCCGTGGCCCGCATAACATTCCGCATGGATCGCATAGGTTTCCCCTGCCTTGGCAGCCCGCGACAGGGTGATAAAGCGATGCTTTGTGTCCATAGCGCCGGCTTCCCTGCCATTGACCCAGACCAGCATTTCTTCGGCAGTATTCAAGGTGAACACCGCCCGTTTTCCGTCCAGAGCCTTCGGGATCACGATTTGCGTCCGAAACCAGCCGTATTCCCACTTTTTGCCCCATTTCATGCCGACAGGCGCAGGGGCATAGTGCCCCTGCGCTGCCTGTTCAAAGGGAATATGCTCCATCGTTGTGAAAAAGGAAACGGGCAGCTCCGCGATTTTCCGATAATAATATTTCGGGAACTGCTCGGCCCACATTTTCAGCCGGTCGTTCCATTGACTGCCAATGTTCATAGGATTCCCTCTTTTATTTCATTCCCGCGTCTATCCATGCATATCTTGGATCCACGATTCTATCTGTCCACGGGTTGCCGTCCAGATGACGAATCATCCAGCAGTAATACATCGGGAAAGCCGGCGCCGTTACCTGCGGATGCGTGACGCCGCCCGGAATGCAGGCGCAGCTTCCGTCCTTGATTTTATACACATCATCGCCCAAAAAGCAAGCGCCGAATCCCTCGCTGCGCTCATAGCGGTAGTAGTATACCTCCGGCTGGGGATGATGATGGGGGGTATAGCTGGACCAGCCGCCCTGATGGTTGACGACCTCTCCGTTGACCATGTTGGAATAGGGGGCGTTGCTATAATCAAACACGGTGCGGACCGTGCGCTTCATCTTGTTTTCAAAGACGTTCAGGCCGAAGATGTCGTCTCGGCAGTCCTCCGGACGATAGAACACGGGGGCAAATGTCCGTTCGTTTTCCGTAGACTGAATTAAAACATCGCTGTCAGCCTGGGCGGTGACGGTCACCTCCGTATTTCGGCAGACATGCAGGCAGTAGGGTCCCTCCTCAATGAAGCTGTCCCTCTGTCCCGTTTCGCTGCATCCGTCCCATCGGAAGATGACTTTGCCCAGCACCAGAAGCACTGCGGTTTCTTCCGTCGCACGGCAGAGGGTCAGCGTTTCTCCCGCCTTCATGCGGTGAACCGCGATGTTCATCATCATGTCGTTGACCGTGTCCCCTGCACGGGAAAGAACCTTGACCCCGTTTTCAAACTCCGGATAGGAAAATTTCCGGCTCATACGAATTTTTCCCCCTCAGTAATCGATTTCGGAAAGCTTCACAGGCCGGTGCTCCAGCACGGACTTCTTGGCGGCAATGCCCATGAGCACGGACTTGAGGCCATCCTCCACGCCCACCAAAGTGTCGGTGTCGTTTTCAATTGCGCTGATGAAGCCCTTGATCTCCGTGGCGAAGGACTGCATATACCTTTCCAGAAAGAAGTACAGGGGTTTTTCACCGGTGACGCCGTCTGCATCGGATAGAACCATGGAGGATCGGGTATCGTTGGCGGTGGCCGCCATGCCCTTAGAGCCGAAAACCTCCGCCCGCTGGTCGTAGCCGTAGGCGGCGCGGCGGGAATTGTCAATTACGGCGATGGCGCCGTTTTTCATCTTCAGGGTGATGACCGCCGTATCCACATCCCCGGCTTCCCCGATGGCGGGGTCTACCAGAACTGCGGACTGGACGTATATTTCCTCGGCATCGCAGCCGGCAAGATACCGAACCATGTCAAAGTCATGGATGGTCATATCCAAGAACATGCCGCCGGAAACCGCGGCGTACGCCGCAGAGGGCGGCTCCGGGTCGCGGGAGGTGATTTTGATGATATGGACATCGCCCACCCTGCCGTCCAGGATCGCCTGCTTCACGGCGGCGAAATTGTGGTCATGGCGGCGGTTGAAGCCGACCTGATACTTGATGTCGCTCCCCTTCAGCGCCTCGACGACCTGCCTGATTTTGGTCAGGTCGTGGTCAATGGGCTTCTCGCAGAACACATGCTTTCCCGCGGCAATGGCTTCCAGAGAAATGGGCGCATGGGTATTGGTGGAAGAGCAGATAAGAACCGCATCAATCTCAGGGTCGTTCAGAATCTCATGATAATCCTGCGCGGTACGCTCAACGCCCATGCTCAGCAGCCACTTTCGGGTATTTTCATTCATGCAGGGGTCGGCAACGGTCCTGATCTTCGCATTGCGGACATAATTGCAGATGCTTTCCGTGTGTACCTTACCAATGCGGCCGGCGCCGATAATGCCAACGTTAATCATACATTACCTCCAAATTACAAGCCGGTATGTTCCCGGATGAATTTTCTTGCCCGAATCGCATATTCCAGAGGGTCGGCCTTCGCGGGGTCCTGCTCCGCCTCCACGACCATGTAGCCCTCAAAGCCGGATCCTTCCAGACAGGCAAAAATCGGGTCAAAGTCCACGCAGCCGTCGCCGGGGATGGTAAAAGTTCCCTGCCGAACGCCCTCCAGAAAGCTCCAACGGTTTTCCCGAACCTTTGCCACCACATCGGGGCGGATGTCCTTGAGGTGAACATGCCTGATGCGTTTTGCATAACGCCGCACCATTTCAGCGGGGTTTTCGCCGCAGTAGGCGAAATGGCCGGAGTCAAAGAGCAGGCTCACATAGGCGGGGTCCGTTCCGGCCATCAGCCGGTCGGTTTCGGCGGCGGACTGGACGACGGTGCCCATGTGATGATGGAAGGTCAGGGCAATGCCGTATTTCTCCAGGCTCAGTTTTCCCATGCGGTTCAGCCCGTCGCAGAGAGTGTCCCACTCGGCATCGTTCATTGCATACTTGCCCTCGAACACGGGCTGGCTTTGAATGCCCTGAATGGAATAGCTCTGCTCGGACACGCCCACCACCTTGGCGCCCATGGCGGCAAGGAAGGCGACGTGCTTTTCAAACGCCGCTTCCGTTTCTTCGTAGGGTCTGCTGATAAGGAAGGCGGAAAACCATGCGTTGCAGATTTCGATTCCCCGCAGCTCCAGCATGGGCTTGAGGACAGCCGGATCCTTCGGATACTTGTTGCCCACCTCGGAGCCCGTGAAGCCCGCCAGCGCCATCTCGCTGACGCACTGGCGGAAGGTGTTTTCGCCGCCAAGCTCAGGCAGGTCGTCATTGGTCCATGCGATGGGCGCAATGCCCAGCTTTACATTTTTTCCGGAAAACATTTTTTCCTCCTCCTCAGTATTTTCTGGCTTTGGCCCGCTTCAAAAGAAGGCTGTCGCGGGCGGCCTTCTGCTTTTCATTGCATGTGGTGCTTGCAAGTCCCACATTCCACCATGCGTCGTAGCCGTCTGTCATGGTTTTCGGCAGCACCTTGATGTCAATGAGCGTGGAAACCGTCTGCCGCTTCGCATCCTCCAGCGCCGCCTTCAGCTCCTTCAGATCGGTCGCCGTGTAGGTCTTGCATCCGTAGCCGCCGGCCACCATTGCATAGTTGATGGGAATCAGACCGCCGTTCAGACCGCCGTGCTCGTCGCGGTAGCGGAATTCCGTCGCCAGATTGCCGATGCCGCTGCTCATCTGTAAATTGTTGATGCAGCCGAAGCCGCAGTTGTCAAAGAGCAGCACGTTGATTTTCCTGCCCTCCTGAAGCGAGGTGACCAATTCGGAGTGGAGCATCAGGAACGCACCGTCGCCGCACAGGGCGTAGACCTCCTGCGAGGGTGCCGCCAGCTTCGCGCCCAGCGCCGCGCAGACCTCGTAGCCCATGGTGGAGAAGCCGTACTCCATCTGGTAGGAATCCTTGCAGTCGGTCGTCCACATCCGCTGCAAATCGCCGGGAAGGCTACCGGAAGCCCCCACCACGACGGCGTTTTCATCAATGACGTCCCGAATCAGCGCAATGGCGGAGACCTGCGTGATCTCACCGCCGTTCAGCTTCACCTGCTCCGGAATGGTCGGTTCATGCCGAGCCTTGATGATAGACTCAAAGTTTTCATCATAGCGGTAAGCGGCAAGCCTTGCATATTCCCCGCTCCACGCCTTCTTCGCCGCTTCCGTCTCGCCGCAATAGCCGCTGACATAACCCCTGGCGGCCAGTGCCTCATGAGCCATGTCAATGGTCGTCTTGGCGTCGCCGATGACCATAACGGCATCCATCTTGTTTGCGTCGAAGGGAGAAATGTTGACGGAAACCAGCTTCGTCCTGCCGTAGAGCTCCTTGGAGCCGGTGGTAAAATCGGACAGTCTGGTGCCGACGGCAATGATTAGATCCGCGGCTCTCGCCATGGAATTCGCTGCCGAATTGCCGGTCACGCCGACGCCGCCCAGATTCATGGGGTGAGAAGACTTGCAGGCGCTCTTCCCCGCCTGCGTCTCCGCAAAGGGAATTTTGAACGCTTCGCAGAATTTTTCCAGCGATGCGCCGCCCTCCGAATAACGGACGCCGCCGCCGCAGATAATCATGGGATGCCTGCTTTCCGCAATGGCCTCCGTCAGCGCGTTCAAATCCTCACGGCCCGGAAGCAGACGGCGGATGCGGTGGACGCGCTTTTTGAAGAAATAGTCGGGGAAATCGTAGCTTTCGCCCTCCACATCCTGAGAAAGCGCCACGCAGACGGCGCCGGTCTCAGCGGGGTCTGTCAGAACCCGAAACGCCTGACAGAGCGAAGTCATCAGCTGCTCCGGTCGGGTAATCCTATCCCAGAACCTGCATACGGGGCGGAATGCGTCATTGGTCGTAACGCCCGGAGCATATGCCTGCTCAAGCTGCTGCAGCACAGGGTCGGGCTGACGCACCGCAAAGGTATCGCCGGGAAACAGCAGCAGGGGAATACGGTTAACGGTAGCACAGGCGGCGGCTGTGACCATATTGGCCGCGCCCGGCCCGATAGAGGAGGCGCAGGCAATGATTTTCCGGCGGTTATGATGGCGGGCAAAGCCGGCGGCCGCATGCGCCATGCCCTGCTCGTTCCTGCCCTGATAGACCCGAAGAGAACCGGAGTCCTCATCCAGCGCCTGCCCTAAGCCCACGACGATGCCGTGGCCGAAAATCGTGAACACGCCGTCCACAAATTTGTTTTCGACGCCGTCCAGCGATATATACTGATTATCCAGAAATTTGACGATGGCCTGCCCCACAGTCATGACGCTCATTGCTTTTCCTCCCTGTCGCAGCACACGGTCTCGCCGTATTTTTCCTTGCAGGCTTTGATGAACGCATGCACTTCGTCGGCACGCGGCATTTCCTCGGAGCAGGAATGGGCTGCCACCATCATGGACGCCTGTGCGCAGCCAAACTCCAGACAATCGTACATATCCCACCCGCTGTACAGACCGTACAGGAAGCCCGCGCCGTAGCCGTCGCCGCCGCCGAAGGATTTCAGGGCTTCCACCGGGAAGGGGCGCACAGTGTAGCGCCTGCCGTCGCAGGTATAAGCGGAAGAGCCTTTCCTGCCGTGCTTGATGATAACGATTTTGGCTTGATGCGCCTGCCATGCCTTCGCGCTAGCCCAATCGTCCCGCCCCGGCTCTGTCAGCCTCTCCATCAAATCGAATTCCTCACGGCTGCCCATGATGATGTCCGCATCCCTGCCGACTGCGGAATAATACACGGAGACCTCGTCCGTATTGCCCCAATTATAGGGACGGTAGTCAATATCGAAAATCACCTTTGTATCGAAACGCCTGGCCAGCATCACGGCCTTCAGCGCCGCCTCTCTGGAAGGGCTTGCCGCCAGAGCCGTGCCGGAAATCAGCAGCGCCTTGGTGTTTTTGATGTAATCCTCATCGATATCGGCCGGATGCAGCTGCAAATCCGCAATGCAGTTGCGATACATCAGAATGCTGCTTTCATCCCTGCTGAGGATTTCCGTAAAGGTCAGGCCGATTTTTTCTCCGTTTGTGCAGCGGCGAATCCGAGAAACATCAATGCCCTCCTTTTCAAAGAAATGAAGCACGAAATCGCCCAGCTGGTCATCGGAAACGCGGGCAAAGAAGCCTATCTTCATGCCGTGCCGCGCAGCTCCCACGGCAATGTTGGCAGGACTTCCCCCCACATACTTTCTGAATGTGGTGCATTCCTCCAGCGGATGAAAATAGTCCACCGGATTAAAATCCACAGCCACCCTGCCCAGCAGCACCAAATCATAGGGTCGGGATTTATCGAATTTGATGTATGTCATATGAAAATCCTCCCTTACAGGGCGCTCCCGTCCCATGTGTCCACTTTTTCATTCTTCATTTCTTCCTCGTCGAACCAGCGGGTGGTCACGCACTTGCTCTCGGTGTAGAAGCGGAACGCATCCTTGCCGTGGCAATGCAAATCGCCGAAGAAGGAGCGCTTGTGACCGCAGAACGGGAATACGCCGATAGGCACGGGAATGCCCACATTGACGCCGACCATGCCGCCGTCGGTGCGTTTGGCAAATTCACGGGCATAGTAGCCGTTCTGGGTAAAAATCACGCTGCCGTTGGCAAAGGGATTGCGGTTCATCAGCGCCAGACCTTCCTCGAAGTTTTTGACCCGCTTGATGCACAGCACGGGGCCGAAGACCTCCCGATTGCCGATGGACATGTCCTCCGTCACATGATCAAAAATGGTGTGGCCGATGTAGCAGCCGTCCTCATAGCCATCCACCTTCACGTTTCGGCCGTCCAGCACCAGCTGTGCACCCTCTTCAATGCCTCTTTCTATCCAATCCAGCACGAATTTCTGATGATTTTTGCTGCCCACAGGTCCAAGATTGGAGGTCTTGTCATATGCGGGGCCTATTTTCTGCTTTTTGCACAGGCGCACCAGCTCGGCAACCAGCGCATCGGCGATTTCCTCCTCCACCACAACGGCGGGCAGCGCCATGCAGCGCTCGCCGGCGCAGCCGAACGCAGAGTTCATGATGCCTGCGGCCGTGCGGGTGATGGGTGCATCCCTGAGCACCAGCGCATGGTTCTTCGCCTCGCACAGCGCCTGCACGCGCTTGCCATGAGCGGCGGCGGTGGAATATACATACAGGCCGACCTCTGTAGAGCCGACGAAGGTGATGCCGCGGACATCGGGATGCGTCAGCAAAATCTCCGCCTCTTGGCGGGAGCAGGGCACAATGTTGAACACGCCGTCGGGGACGCCGGCTTCCTTATAAAGCTGCGCAAATTTCATGCTGGTCATCGGCGTGCCGGAGGCGGGCTTTAAGACGAAGGTGTTGCCGCAGACGATGGCAAGGGGCGCCATCCAGCCCACTGGAATCATGGCTGGGAAATTCCACGGCGCGATCCCCGCGAATACGCCGATGGGCTCTCTGTACAGGGTGGTATCATAGCCGTTGGAGGTGTCCATCAGGCTTTCGCCCATGAGCAGGCTGGGCGCGGAACAGGCCAGCACGGTCATTTCCAGTGCCTTCGCCACGTCGCCGGCCGCTTCCTTCCAGCACTTTCCGTTTTCGGTTGCCACCGTTCGGGTCAGTTCCTCCATGTCCCGCTCGATGAGCCCGCGCAGCTTCATCATGATGTCGGCGCGGACGCGGACGGGGGTGTCTCTCCACGCGGGGAAGGCTGCCTTTGCCGCGGCGACGGCCTTCTCAACCTCGGCAGCCGTACACCGGGGAACTTGGGCAATGGGTTTGCCGGTGGAGGGGTCATAGATGGCGGTGTACTTTTCGCTTTCGCTGTCAATCCATTCTCCGCCGATGTAGGGCTTCATCACAGGCAACGCATTCATAAGTCATCCTCCTTGTTTGTCAAAGTGAGTCGTCCGGGCAGCGTTCACGTTTTTGTTGCAATTGTTTCCGAAAAACAGGGTGAAACGGGACAGCGGGCTTTTTTCCCCGCATTGCCGCT
This sequence comes from bacterium, assembly GCA_963626285.1. Classification (GTDB taxonomy): domain Bacteria; phylum Bacillota; class Clostridia; order Christensenellales; family Aristaeellaceae; genus CAVDRM01. The sequence continues at coordinate 17,769 of CAVFWQ010000001.1, forward strand.
CGATGAAAAAACGCGTCCTCAATCGCACAGGCACTCTGCAAGGAACAGCATGGCCAGCGCCTGTCCGTAAGGCATCGGCTTCAGCTCAATCTGCTTGTAGAAGTCCTTGGATTCCCGTCCCATGGGCGTTCCGTAGGAAACCTGATGGACGGCGCCGTCATCATCAATGTAATTCAGGATAGGGCTCAGCGCTTTTTCGGCTGCGGCGGCATAGCGCTTTTCCAGCAGCCCGGTGTGGACGGCTTTCAGGATGCCATAGGCAAAGCCGCAGGTAGCGCTGGCTTCGACATAGGATGTCGGGTCGTCGATGAGGGTGTGCCACATGCCGTTTTCATTCTGGTATTGAAGCAGGCTGTCCGCCTGAGCGCGCAGGACATGTTCCAGCTTCTGCTTCATCTCGGAGCTGACATCCGCCATCTGACAGAATTCCGGAATGGCGATGGTCACCCAGCAGTTGCCTCGTCCCCAGAACGCGCCGGAAAAATGATGCCGTCCCTGAAAGGTCCAGCCATGATACCACAGGCCGGTTGTAGGGTCTGCCAGATACTTTGCGTGGAGCAGGAACTGATACAGCGCCTCATCTGTATATTCCCGCCTTCCTTCGATACGCCCCATGTTTGCCAGAAACAGCACGGTCATAAAAAGCGTATCGTCCCAAAGCTCCTGATCATTCAGGGTATCGGAGGTCATATGCTGGAAGCCGCCCTCCTCGGTTCTGGGAAGCTTCTCCATGATCCACTTAGCCGCGTCACGGCAGGGAGCCAGATACTTTTCCGCCCGAAGATATTCGCCCACATAGGACATGGTCAGAAACGGCGTCATGGTGTTCACATTCAGCGCGGGGAAGCCTATCTCGATTTGACCGTCGAAGAACTTTGTCAGAATGTCCAGATATCGGGTGTCCCCGCTGTTCTCAAACAGCCGCCACAGGCCGTAAAGGCCAACGCCCTGAGGCCATTCCCAATGCTCATAGCGGCGGATGTCGTCACCGGCAAGGCTTCGCTCCTTCATGCCCGCCAGAAATATCTCATCGTCCTCATAAAGAATGGGGATAAAAGCTTTCAGCAGACGCTCCAGCTTTTCTTTGATCATCGTTGTCTGCGTTTTGTTTTCCATAAGCAAACCTCACGCTTCGTCTTGGAGTTTTGCCTCAAGCTCATGCAGCAGCTCAAGCAGCTGCGCCGGTGTGCTGACCGTGTAGCAGGGCTTCCAGTCCGGCTCTTCCGCGGTGTGGAAGTAGCGGGGAGACCAGTCCAGCCACACGGATATCATCCCCTGCCGATTAGCGCCCGCGATGTCTTTTTTCAAATTATTGCCGACCATCACGATGCGGCCTTTGTCTGCTTGCGTCAATCCCAGCTTTTCACAGGCCGTCTCGAACATGATAGAATCCGGCTTCTGCCTGCCCACCACCTCGGATATGATCCACGCATCAAAGCAATAGCCCAGCCCGTTCTTCCGATAGACATTCTGAAAGGACTCCCATTCGCCGTCGGCCACCAAAGCGATGGTAAAGCCCTCGTCGTGCAGCGTCTTCAGCACCTCCCCCGCTCCGGGAATCAAAGCGGCCTCCTGCACGATGCCCCTGTCGTCCCTGATTTGGGAAGATTCGTCAATGATGGTATCGCCGCTGTCGGTGAAAATAATCAGCTTCTTACTCATAAGAAAAACCTCTGAGTTCCAGTTCCTCCGCACGGTGGCAGGCAACATAATGGCCGGGCTTCAGCTCCCGATATTCCGGCGTGCATTCCCTGCACTTTTCAGTGCAGTAACGGCAGCGGGTATGGAAGAAGCAGCCGCTAGGCGTGTTTGCGGGATTGGGGATCTCACCCTTTAAAGCAATGCGCTCGATTTGAACGGTGGGGTCCGCTACGGGCACTGCGGAAAGAAGCGCTTCGGTGTACGGGTGCAGCGGCTTTTCAAACAGGTCTTCCGTTTTGCTGAACTCAATCAGTCTGCCGAGGTACATCACGCCGACCTTGTCGGAAATATGCTCCACGACCGACAAATCATGGCTGATAAACAGATAGGTCAGGTTCATATCCTTCTGCAGGTCGCGCAGCAGATTGATGACCTGCGCCTGAATGGAAACGTCCAGCGCGGATACCGCTTCGTCGCAGACGATAATCTGCGGCCGCACAACCAGCGCCCTTGCAATGCCGATGCGCTGTCTCTGCCCGCCGGAAAAGGCGTGCGGATAACGCATCAGGTAGGTGGGGTTCAGCCCGACCTTTTTCGCCATTTCCTTGACCATCTGATCCATTTCGGCTTTCGCCATCTTCGGATAATTCGCCTTCAGCGGCTCCTTGATGATGTCCAAAACCGTCATGCGGGGGTCCAGCGAAGAGTAGGGGTCCTGAAAAATCATCTGGATCTCCTTGCGGATCTCCTTTCGCTCCTTTTTGTCAACCTTCAGGAAATCCACTTCCTCGCCTGCTCGCGTGCGGTAAAACACCTCACCCTCGGACGCCTCATACGCGCGGACGATGCAGCGTCCCAAGGTCGTCTTGCCGCAGCCGGACTCGCCGACAATGCCGATGGTTTCGCCGGGGCCGACGTCAAAGCTGACGTCTGTCACCGCCTTCACCGTGATGCCCTTTGAGAAAAAGCGCTTGTGCAGATTCCTGACTTCCAAGATATTTTCCTTATGCATTCCCTGCGCCCTCCTTTTCCCTCAGGAGCGCCTCCGCACCTGCCCGCTGCGCCCGGCACGCCTCGTGGGGGCAGTTAAAGCATGCGATTTTGTGTCCCGGCGCTACTTCCACCAGCTCAGGCTCGGCCTTATTGCAAAGACCCTCGATCCGCACATCGCACCTGTCGTAAAAGCCGCAGGCCTTCGGCAGATTCATGGCAAGGGGCACCGTTCCCTCGATGGAAAAGAGTCTGTCCGCCTTCTTGGAGCCGATTTTATGGACAGAGCCTATCAGCCCTCTGGTATAGGGATGCTGCGGATTTGCATAAATTTCCTTTGCGTCCGCGCTTTCCACGATTTTTCCGAGGTACATGACCGCCACGCGGTCGCACATCTTCGCAACCACTCCCAAATCGTGGGTAATAAACAGAATCGCGGTATTGAAATCCTTTTGCAGCTCCTTCATCAGCTCCAAGATCTGCGCCTGAATGGTGACGTCCAGCGCCGTGGTCGGCTCATCGGCAATCAGCAGCTTGGGGTTGCACACCAGCGCCATGGCAATCAGGGCACGCTGCAGCATGCCGCCCGAAAACTCATGCGGATACTGATGATAGCGCTTTTCCACATTGGCAATGCCCACCTTGCGCATGACATCCATGGAAATTTCCCTGGCCTTTTTCTTGTCCTTGGTGATGTGCAGCAGGGTAGCCTCGTTGATTTGGTTGCCGATGGTGTACATGGGAGAAAAAGCCACCATGGGTTCCTGAAAAATCATGGAAATTTCCTTACCGCGGATGGAGCGAATCCTGTCGCTCTTTTTTTCATTCGCCAGACGGATGAGGTCCACTTCCCCGTGCTGCGCGGAATCAAATATAATCTGTCCGCTTGAAACGCACTTCTTTTCGTTGATGCCGAGAATCGCCTTACAGGTCAGCGACTTGCCGCAGCCGGACTCTCCGACCAGCCCCAGGGTTTCGCCCTTCTTCATTTCAAAGGTGACGCCGCGCACGGCCGTCAGAAGACCATCCGCCATATGAATGTCCACATGGAGGTCTTTGACTTCCAGAATATCGTCCTTATTCACGTCGTATGCCTCCATTTCCTTATTTATACGGGTCTGCCGCGTCTCTCAGGCCATCGCCGAGGAAGTTATACGCCAGCACGGTAACGACCACGAAGATGATGGGAATCAGCTTGTGGGGGTTGCCGGCGATTTCCGTCACGGAGCTTGCTTCCTGCAAAAGGACGCCCCAGCTCGTTGCGGGAGACTTGATGCCCAGACCGAGGTAGGACATGGATGTTTCGCCGACGATGGAGCCGGGAATGCTCATGGTCATGGAAACAATCAGGTAGCTCATGAAGCCCGGCACCATGTGCTTCCAGATGATGTTCCATGTGGAAACGCCGGAAATCCTCGCCACCATCACATAGTCCTCGTTCTTCAGGGACAGCATCTTGCCGCGGACAACGCGGGCCATGCCCGTCCAGTTGATGAATGACAGAATCAGCGTCATGTAAAAATACATTTTGATGGTGGAAATGCCGGCGGGAATGGCGACGGAAAGCGCCATCCACAGGGGGATCTGAGGCACCGCGCCGATAACTTCGATGATGCGCTGGACAATGATATCAAACATTCCTCCGAAATAGCCGGACAGAGAGCCGATGAGAATGCCCAGAAAGAAGCTGATGATGGCACTGGCAAAGGGAATCGTCAGAGAGACCTGACTGCCGAAGAGCACCCTTGAGAACAGGTCGCGCCCCAGAGAGTCCGCGCCGAAGAGCATCAGCTTCGCGCCCGTTCCTCCGTTGCTGCCCTTCCCTACGCCGAACAGATGCAGATCCGTCTGAAACAGCCCCAGAAATTTATATTCCGTGCCGTGCGTAAAGAACTCGACGGGATAATATTCCGAGGTGTCGTCCGTGTACGTTACGGTAAAGGTCGTTTTATCGATGGTCTTTTGCAGCTTGTAGACATAAGGGCCGACGTATTCGCCCTCATACACAAAGTGAATTTTGGTGGGAGATGCGTTGCGGTACAGGCCGTCAAACTCCTCCAAGCCGTAGGGAGCGATAAAATTGCCGAACAGGGCGCAGAAATACAGGATGCCGAGGATGACCATGGACACACGCGCCAGCTTGTGCTTTTTCAGCTTTCTGCCCATCAGAATCCACTGGGAAGCAAGATAATAGTCTTCCTGAGACTTTTCTTTGTTCTTGAAAATCCTTCCGAAAAAGCGCATTATCTTCCACCTCCGGAGTAACGAATTCTGGGGTCGAGAAACGCCAGCACGATGTCGGACAGCAGGATGCCGATGACCACCAGAATCGCCTGAATCATCACGATGCCGCCTGCCAAATATACGTCTCCGGTCTGCAGGGCTTTGAGCAATTCCGGGCCCTGAATGTCTATCATCAGCACCATGGCCGTGACCGTGGAGCCGGAGAACAGCGTGGACAGCACGCCGCCCAAGCCGGAAACGGTGGGGTTGATGGCGGCGCGGAAGCAGTACTTCATGATGATTTTCCGCTCCGAAACGCCCTTTGCTCGGGCGGTCAGGGTATACTGTCTGCCGACCTCATCCAGCATCTGGGCGCGCACGGAGCGGATGATGCCGCAGGTGCCGGAGGTGCCGATGACCAGAAAGGGAATGACCATGCTCTTGAGGAACGGGAAGAAGCCGCTCAAATCCAAGCCGACGTTGGCGTTTCCCGTCCATTTATACGACAGATACATCAGCATGAACGCCAAAATAAAGTTGGGCACCGCGGCGCCGAGGAAGCCGAAAAACGAGGAGATATAGTCCCCGATGGAATATTGATGGGTGGAGGCATAGACCGCGATGGGCAGCGATACGCCGTACTGAAATATCAGAATCAGCGCGGAAACCAGCATCGTCAGCGGCAGGCGGTCATTGATGACGGCCAAGACGTTCTTGCCGTAGGCGAAGGAATATTTCCAGTCATGGTGGGAGCCGTACAGCCGGTAATAGGAGGAATCCGCGGGCGTCCAGATGATGCCGGATATCCACTTGATATACCGCTCAAGAATCGGCAAATCCAAGCCGTACTCCGCACGCAGGGCGTCCGCCTCCGTCTGGCTGACATATTCGCCTTCCGAAGCGAGCTTGGAAATCTGCCGGTCCACATAGTCTGTTTCCGGAAGCTGAATCACGAAGAATATCAGCACCGAAATCAGAAACAGTGTGGGAATGAACATGAGCAGCCGCTTGATGATATACTGCACCAGATCCCGCTGAAAAAAATCCTTTGCCGAACGAAGGAAATTCCTGTCCTTTGGGTTCATTTTTTGTTCATTCATGCAAATTTCCTTTCGTCATAAAGTTTGGGAGCGGGGAAACTGGTTCCCCGCCCCCCAAGCTTTGATCATGCGTTATTGGTTCTTTTCAAGGGCAGCACCGCACAAATGAGGCGGCACGATAAATCGTGAATTTTGTGTCAGATACGATTGCAAAAATCGATGGTTTACTGGATGTAAATCGAGATTTTTGCAAGAAGTAGATGGCGCAAAAGGCACATTTTTGCGAGTCGCCGAATTGTGAGGGGATGCCCAAGCATCACTCGGCCTTGAACAGCGTCTCGTAATGAACGATATTCGCGTACATATACAGGTCGGCCCACACCAAATCGTCGGGATAATTCTTCAGGTCGGAGGTGACCAGATTGTAGTTGCCCGCGCTCTGCAGGTAGGCGATGGTCCACAGGTTCGCCTTGTGGATTTCGTAAATCTCCAGGTTGTAGGCTTCCCTTTCTTCGGTGTCGGGGGTCGCCGCCCACTTTTCATAGATTTCAATCAGCTTCGCCATATCGCCGGTGGGCTCAACGCCGCTTGCGCCCTTGGTGCCGTACCATGTGCCGAAGTCGCCGTACCACTCGGCGGACTGAATAATCGGAACGAAGGGAGCGACGCGGTCAGCCATGGATACGCCGCCAATGCTGGTATGGGGCTGAATGACGGCAGTCCAGTCGTTGTTATCGATTTCCATGTCGAACGTGGCCATTTCGTATTCCTTCCAGGCAGTCTTGATACCGACGGCATTGTAATACTGCTCCAGAATCGGATACTGGTTCACGGCGCCGGAATCCAGATAGCCGTAGAAGGTCAGCAGGAAGTCGGAGCCGTCGGCAAAGTCATAGAAGCCGTCGCTGCCCATGACCAGGCCGCACTCCTCCAGCAGGCTCTTGGCCGTCTGGACATCATACTCGGTCCACTTGTTAATCCACTCTTCGTCATAGCCGAAGTTGCCGACCTGGGGAGCGGACTGACCGGGCTCGAGGAAGCCGTCAAAGAGCAAGTCAGACAGCTCGGTGCGGTTAACGGCGATGGAAATGGCGTGACGGAAATTGATGTTGTTGAACAGCTGCGCGTAGTTGCTGTCCTTGTGGGTATAGTTGAAGGTGACATTCACGGTGCCCCAGTCCGTGCTGGAGAAGGTGCGCAGAACGGCGGCATCGCCCATATCAGACAGGATGGAAGCGATGTCAGCCATGTTGACATTCAGAATATCGACCTCCTTGGAGCGGAACAGAAGCTGATCCTGACCGGCCTCAGAAGTCTTGGTGTATACGATGCCGTCGCAGTACGGAAGCTGCTGACCGGCCGCGTCCACCTTCCAGTAGTAAATGTTGCGGTCGAGGTGGCAGACGGAACTGCTGTTGGTCTCTCCCGCTCTCAGGACGAAGGAGTTGACCGTGGGAAGGCCACCGATGTTCCAGCAGTTATAGGAAACAGCCTTGCCAAGATCCTTGATGGTCGCCTTGTCGACGCCCTTGGCCAGCGCGTTTGCAAGCGCCTGCTCGTCGGTCAGACCGGTATCAGACCAGTATTCGTTCTCCACATAGATGGAGGAGGGAATCAAGTCGGACATCCAGTGAGAGGGAGCCCAGCACCACTTGAAGTCGCCGTTTTCGATGAAGTCGGCGGGATACTTGGCGGTATCAAACGTCCAGGTGACGGTGTAGTCATCGACCTTGGTCAGCTTGGCGTAGTTTTCGGTTTCCTTATCAATCAGAGCAGACCAGCTCTTTTTGGTGTCGAAATTGGAAAGATGGCACATATAGTACCAGAAGGTGATGTCATCGGCGTTGAAATCGTCGCCGTCGGACCACTTCATGCCTTCGCGCAGATAGAAGGTCCAGACGGTGTAGTCTTCGTTATGCTCATAGTTCTGGATAACGTTGGGATAATAGGAGCCGTCCGTATCGCGGCGGATGATGGTCTCCAGCGTGGGTCTAGATAAATCCCAGGAGCCGCCGCCGCCGACCAGATTGATCGTGCCGCCGTACGTGCCGACTGCAAGCTCGCCGCCGGTGGCGTCAAGCTTTGAGACGAAAATATCTTCCGCAGCGGGCAGACGTTCCTCTACCTTGCCGTAGGTGCCCAGCGCCGTGATGGCGGGCGCCTCGGAGTAGGCTGCGGGGGCTTCGGCTGCTAAAGCCGTCGGGACAAAGGCCGCGGCAGTCAGAACCATTGTCAGAGCCAGAAGCAGAGCTGTTAGCTTCTTCATGTTTGCGTTCCTCCCAAATTATGTTTTTACGTTCAAGAATACGCATTCTTAAACTCTGATTATTATTATACAGATTTCACAGAAAAAGTCTACGCATATTATGTCTTTTTTTGAAAAACTTTATTGCATTTTATGCTTTTTTGAGCCTGTGTATTCTCCTTTTTCCGCCGTCGCGCCTGTCCGTACGCCTTTTTTCGCAAGCAGCGCATGGCTTGTCTGTCCGTGAAATGATTCTCTCAGCACAATATTGATGAAATCAAAATTGTGTGCTACACTTATGATGCAATACATTTGAGGATGTCATCCATGCATCGCTTTCATTTGCGGAAGACCGCGGTGTCGGCGATGAACAAAACAACGCAGGGAGAGACGGCCTATGTTTCTGAATAACTTGCTGTACTATGAAGATAAATATGCCATTCGCGTGAATGAAGAAAACGACGGCCTCTTCTATTATTTCGACTATGACGTCCGCAGCGCGGCCATCAACATGGAGTTCCAGCATTTTCATTCCTTTTATGAGCTGTGTATTCCGCTCTATCCGAACGTAGTGCATTTTATCGAGGGCATTCCCTATGAGATCCAGGCCTTTGATATTGTCGGGATCTCTCCGGCCAAGCTGCACAAAACGCAGTATCCGAACGGCAGGCCCTGCAAGCGGCTCATCATTCAGTTTAATATCCCTTCTCATGTGTCGGGTCTGTCAAACGAATACGAACAGCTGCTGGGGATCTTTGACCGGAAGGTGCCCATATTCCGTTTTGATTCGGAATTGCAGCGGCGGCTCTACGGAAAAATCAACGACATCTATTTTCTCTCCTCAAAGGCGGACCCGATGCGCAATTTAATCATTCACCAGAAATTTATCGAATTTCTGATTCTGCTGTTTCTGAACAAGGACAGCAATATCTACAAAAAAGAAACCATCCTGTCTGAGCTGGAGCAGAAGATATACACGGTCGCGGGCTGCATTCACGCGCATTACCCCGAAAATTTAAGTCTGGAAAAGCTGGCGGAGCTGCACAATATCAGCTCCAGCTATCTGTCGCACCGCTTCAAGGACGTCACCGGCTTTTCCGTCACGGATTATATTCAGATGACCAGAGTCCGCAACGTTCAGGCCATCCTGATCAACACGGACATTCCCATCACCGAAATCCCCTCCCTGTGCGGCTTTAACAGCTTCTCCCAGTTCAATCGGGTGTTCAGAAAGTACATCGGCATTTCTCCCTCGCTGTACAGAAAGGAAAAACGAATACAGCATTCGGAATCCGCAACATAAAACGGCGCCGCATGCACGCGGAAACGCCGTATGATCGCAAAAATCCCGATTCTCATCATTTCTTAATTCCGCCGCTTGCGGACGCATCGGCGCGCCCGATAAAACAATGGACAAAACAGCGAAATTATGCTATGATTCAGTTTGGTTTTTTATGACGCAACAGGAGGTATCTTCCTTTGAACAAGGCGCAAAACGCTCTGCTGGAAAGGCTGCTGGAGACGGTGGAAAAGCCGGCGCGGTACATCGGCGGAGAAATGAACACGGCCGTGAAAGCGTGGGAGCAGGCGGACATCCGCTTTGCCTTCTGCTTTCCCGATACATACGAAATCGGCATGTCGCACTTGGGTATCAAAATCCTGTATGAAATCATCAACAATCTCCCCTACGCCCTGTGCGAAAGGGTCTATATGCCGTGGGTCGATATGGCCGATGCCCTGCGAAGGAACGAGCTGCCCCTGTTTTCCATCGAGTCCAGAACGCCCGTCCGCAGTTTTGATGTGGTCGGCTTTACCCTGCAATATGAAATGAGCTTCACCAACATCTTGGAAATGCTGGATCTATCCGGCATTCCCGTCTACGCCGAGGAGCGCGGCGAGGATTTTCCCCTCGTCATCGCCGGCGGCCCCTGCGCCTGCAATCCTGAGCCGTTGGCGCCCTTTATGGACGCCTTCCAAATCGGCGACGGCGAGGAAATGATGGTGGATTTTCTGGACACCCTGCGCGCCTGCAAAGCGGAAGGGCTTTCCAAGCGCGAGACCCTGCGCCGCTTAGCCGCCATTGACGGCGTGTATGTCCCCTGCTTCTACCGGACGGACTACAACGAGGACGGCACGATCAGGGCGTTTTACCCGACCGAAGAGGGCATCAAGCCGACCGTGCGGCGGCGCTTCCTCAAAGATTTTTCCGATGCCGCCGCGCCGACCGCCATCCCCGTCCCCTATACGGACATCGTGCACGACCGCATCGTGCTGGAAATCATGCGCGGCTGCACCCGCGGCTGCCGCTTCTGTCAGGCGGGCATGGTATACCGCCCCGTGCGGGAGCGCTCGATGAAACGTGTCTTGGAACTGGCGGATAAGCTGGAGGCGGCGACCGGCTATGAGGAAATGTCCCTTTCCTCCCTCTCCAGCGGCGACTATTCCTGCCTGCCGGAGCTGATTACCGCGCTGATGGAGCGCTATAAGGAAAAGCGCGTCAGCATCTCCCTGCCCTCCATGCGCATCGACAACATCGTCAAGCAGTCGCTGGAGGAGACCACAAAGGTTAAAAAGAGCGGGCTGACGCTCGCGCCCGAAGCGGGGACGCAAAGGCTGCGCGACGTCATCAACAAGGGCGTGACCGAGGAGGATCTAATCCGCGCCGTCACGGATGCCTTTGAATGCGGCTGGAGCAGCGTGAAGCTGTATTTCATGACGGGGCTTCCGACGGAGACGGACGAGGATCTGCGCGGCATTGCCGACCTTGCCCGCAAGGTGATCGCCTGCTATTTCGGCCTGCCCAAGGACAAGCGGACGCGGGGGCTGCGCGTCACCTGCAGCGCCTCCGTGTTTGTCCCCAAGCCCTTTACGCCCTTTCAATGGGTCGGTCAGGACGAAATCCCCGTTGTGATTGAAAAGCAGAAGGCGCTGCGCGAATATCTGAACATCCGCGGCGTGACCTTTAACTGGCATGAGCCGGAGCTTTCCATGCTGGAGGCGTGCCTTGCCCGCGGCGACCGCCGCATGGCCAAGGTCATCTTCACGGCGTGGAAAAGCGGCTGCCGTCTGGACGGCTGGAACGAGCATTTCAAATTTGACGCCTGGCTGGACGCCTTTAAAGCATGCGGCTTGGACACGCATTTTTACGCCAACCGCGTGCGCGGCTATGACGAAATCCTCCCGTGGGACTTTGTGGACATGGGCGTCACCAAGGCGTTCCTCAGGCGCGAGGCGGAAAAGGCGGAGCGCGGCGAAACGACCCGCGACTGCCGTCACGGCTGCAACGGCTGCGGCATTCAGAAGTTAGAAGGGGTGTGTACCTACGCATGAAGATGCTGGTTGTTTTTGAAAAGGGCGACCGGCTGCGGCATATCGGGCACTTGGATCTGCTGCGCACCATGCAGCGCGCCCTGCGGCGGAGCGACCTGCCGCTTCAGTATTCACAGGGCTTTAACCCGCATATTCTGCTGAATTTCGCCGCTCCCCTGTCCGTCGGCATGCCGGGCAGCCGAGAGATTATGGAGGTGCCCGTCAGCAGGGACATTGCCGCCTCGCAATTCGTCGAGCAGCTCAAAAAGGCGCTCCCGCCCGACTTGAAATGCCTTTCCGCACGGGCTGTGGACGACCGTCATCCCGCGCCGATGGCGCTGCTCAGGGCGGCCATCTATGAAATCACCTTGGAAAACGGCGAAGCGCTGCTGAATGCCGTCCCCCGTTATTTGGCGCAGAAGGAGATCCCCGCCGTCCGCAAGACCAAGACGGGCGAAAAGCCCTGCGACCTGCGGCCGATGATTCATGAATTAAAGGCCGAGGACGGCGGGCTCATGGCGATGCTTTCCCTGTGCGAGGCCGCCACCTGCAAGCCCGACCTGCTCCTGACCTCTCTTTCCGCCTTTGCGGGGGTCGAAAAGCCGCGGGCGTACATCGTCCGCCGCCAGCTTCTGGGCGAATGGAACGGCATGCTCGTGCCGCTGGAGAATCTTTGATATGCGCCTGCTTCTCATTCAAAAAACGGGAGTGCTGACCGAGGCGGCGCTGCTGGAAGACAGAAAGCCGGTCGACTGCCGAAAGGAAGTAGAGGGCGGCATCGCGGCGGAGCAGCTTTATGCGGGCGTTGTCGAGCGCGTCGTCTCCGGCATGAACGCGGCCTTTGTGCGCCTGACGAACCAAGAAAACGGCTTTCTGCCGCTCAATGAAGCGAAAAAAAAGCCGAAGGCCGGCGACATCGTGCTGGTGCAGGTCAAAAAACCGCCCGTCCAGCAAAAGGCCGCCTACCTCACGCAGGACATTTCTCTGGCCGCCGATACGGTGATTTTGCTGCCCGCCTCCTCTTTCTGCTCCGTCTCCCGAAAGGTGGAGGATGCCGAAGAACGGGCTGCGCTCTTGTACAAAGCGAAAGCGCTTGCCCCAAGCGGCATGGGGCTCGTCATGCGCAGCGCGGCGCTCAACGCTTCCGAGGAAGCGCTTCAGGCGGCCGTTCAGACGTTGGTGACGCGCTGGCAGAGGATACGGGACATTCTCCCCGCCCTGCGCCCGCCCTGCCTCATTCCGCAGGAAATGAGCCTTGCGGAGCGTTTTCTGCGGGACTGCGAAGCGGCGGGCGAAACGATCGACGGTGTTGTTGTCAATGACGAAGCCCTATGCCCCGCACGCCTGCGGGCGGTGTCCCGCGTTGCCGAGCATCCCTTTGATTTATACGGCGTCCGCGAGCAGCTCCGTAAGGCGCTGTCCCGTCGCGTGTGGCTCAAATCCGGCGGCTTTCTGGTCATTGACCCCTGCGAGGCGCTGACCGTGATTGACGTCAACAGCGGCAAATTCACGGGCGGCAAGTCCGGCAGCGAGGAGACCTTTTTCAGGATCAATCTGGAGGCCGTTTCCGAAATCGCGCGGCTGATGCGCCTGCGCGGCATGGGCGGCATCGTGCTGGCGGACTTTATCGACATGGCGTCCGAGGCGCATCGTGAAGCGCTGCTTTCCGCCATGCGGAACGCATTAAAGCACGACCCCGTCAAATGCGTGGTGCACGGCTTCACATCCCTTGGGCTGCTGGAAATGACCCGCAAAAAAACGAGCGAGGCTCTGCAAGCCGAGCATTCCATGCTCTGCCCGCTTTGCGGCGGAACGGGCATCAGGCAAGAGGAAACAGAATGAACGAAGAAATCCGAAAAATCCCGGAAGCGGAGCTGGCGCTGCAGCGCGAATATATGCGCCGCTTTGCGGCGCTTTCCGAGCGCCCGCGCACCTACCACATCGTCACCTACGGCTGCCAGATGAACGCGCACGATTCCGAAAAGCTGGCGGGCATTTTGGAGGAAATGGGGATGACCGCCGCCACGGAGCGCGAGGAGGCGGACTTTGTCCTGCACAACACCTGCTGCATCCGCGACAATGCGGAGCGCAAGGCGCTGGGCAATGTGACATGGCTCAAGGAAATCAAAAAAAAGCGCCCCGAAATGCTCATCGGCGTGTGCGGCTGCATGGTGCAGGAGGAGGGGATGGCGGAAAAGCTGCTGCGCCTGTATCCCTTTGTGGACGTCGCCTTCGGCACGGGCAATATTCACCGCCTGCCGGAGCTGCTGCTTCGCGCCGTGGAGACCTCCCGCCGCGTGGTGGCCGTGCCCAAAGAGCAAAGCACTCTGATCGAAGGGCTGCCCGTCCGCCGCGAAAGCGATATTCAGGCGTATGTCACCGTGATGTACGGCTGCAATAATTTCTGCTCCTACTGCATCGTGCCGTATGTGCGCGGGCGGGAGCGCTCCAGAAGCGCGGCGGACATCCTGCGCGATATCGACGGGCTGGTGAAGGACGGCGTGAAGGAAATCATGCTGCTGGGGCAGAACGTCAATTCCTACGGGAACGACTTGGAGGGCGGGCTTTCGTTTGCCGAACTCCTCCATGAAATCGAAAAGACGGGCATTCCGCGCATCCGCTTCATGACCTCCCATCCCAAAGATTTGTCCGATGCGCTGATTGAAGAAATCGCGCGGAACAAGGCCGTGCTGCGGCACTTTCATCTGCCCGTGCAGTCCGGCAGCAATGCCGTTTTGCAGGCCATGAACCGCCGCTATACGCGGGAAAAATACCTTGACCGCATTCATGCGCTGCGCAGCGCCGTGCCGGACATCGGCATCACGACCGATTTGATCGTCGGCTTTCCCGGCGAAACGGACGGGGACTTTGAGGATACTTTGGCGCTGGTGGACGAGGTGTCTTACGACAGCGCGTTCACCTTCATTTACAGCCCGCGCATCGGCACGGCGGCGGCGAAAATGCCCGATCAGATCCCCGCCGATGTGTCCGCCGGGCGCATTGAGCGGCTGATTGCCCTGCAGGAAAAAAAGACCGCGGACGTATTTGCCGCCATGCTGGGAAAGACCGAGCAGGTTCTGGTCACCGGCGCCTCCAAGCGCGACGCCGCCATGCTGACCGGCAAGGGCGGACGGAACATCAGCATCAATTTTTACGGAAACGAAAGCGACGTAGGGCAGATTGTGCCCGTTGTCATCACCTCCGCCGGCAAAACGACGCTGCGCGGCAGAAAAGAAGGAGAATGACCCGATATGAACGAAGCTGTCATCAAAAAGGCGCAGGAGCTTGCGCAGCTCATCAGGGAAAGCGATGAATATATCGGCATGCGCGTGACCGAGGACGCCGCCACCAAGGACGAGCAGCTGACCAGCGCCTTCATGGAATACGAGGAAAAACACACGGAGCTGGAGCGCATCTCCCTCAAGGATCCGCCGGATTTTGACAAAATGAGCGATTTGAACCGCGAAATGGAAGAAATCCAGGCGCGTTTCCAGTCCTACCCCATGGCCAAGGCGCTTCAGGTGGCGCGGAAGCAGTTCACCGACATGATGGACGCGGTCAACCATGAGCTTCAGAAGGTGCTTGCACCCGAAAACGCAGGCGGATGCAGCGGGCACTGCGACGGATGCAGCGGATGCCGCCACTGAGACATCGATGCGGTAAACCGTCCCGCTTTGCGCAGGCATTGATGCAAAAAACATGACCTACATCGTATAACAAAGGAGCAGTTATGGCCACCCTCTCTCCCATGATGCAGCAGTATATGCAAATCAAGCAGCAGAATCCGGACGCGCTGCTTTTTTTCCGTGTGGGGGATTTTTATGAAATGTTCTTTGAGGACGCGCTGACGGCCAGCCGTGAATTAGAGCTGACGCTGACCGGCAAGGACTGCGGCTTAGCGGAGCGTGCGCCCATGTGCGGCGTCCCCTTCCATGCCGTGGACACCTACATCTCCCGCCTTGTCGAAAAGGGCTATCGGGTGGCCGTCTGCGAGCAGCTCACCGACCCGGCGCTTTCCAAGGGGCTGGTCGAGCGCGATATTATCCGCATCGTGACGCCCGGCACGCTGACGGACGCCAACGCCATCGGCGAACGCAAAAACAACTATCTGCTTTCCGCCTGTATTTCGGGGCGGCGTATCGGGCTCAGCTACTGCGATATCACGACGGGCGAAATGTATGTGCGCGTCATCCAGCATAATGAACGGGAGCTGCGCGGCGCTTTGGCGATGGTCGCGCCCAGCGAAATCATCTCCAATTCCCCCGCGGACATCGCGCCCTGCACTGCCATCGCCTGTACGCCCTTTAAAGCCTCGGCGTTTCAGGCGCAGAACGCAAGGGACACGCTGCTTGCGCATTTTTCCGTCGGCTCTTTGACGGCGCTTGGCTTGGACGCCACCCTCTCCCCAGCCGCGGCCGCCGCCGGCGCGCTGATGGCGTACCTCAACGAGACGCAGAAGAACGCGCTGGCGCACATCACGCGCATCCGCATCGTGGACAAGGCCGACATCATGCCGCTGGACATGAACACGCGGCGCAATCTGGAATTGACGGAATCCCTGCGCGGGCGCTCCTCAAAAGGCTCTCTGCTTGGGCTGATGGATAAGACCGTCACCGCGATGGGCGGGCGCATGCTGCGCACATGGATAGAGCAGCCCCTGCTTCAAAAAGACAGCATTTCGGCGCGGCTGGACGCGGTCGAGGCGCTGTACAATGAGCACGTCCTTTCCGAGGCGCTTCGGGAAATTTTGGGCAAGGTCTACGACATGGAGCGCCTGCTTTCCAAAATATCCTATCAGACGCTCAGCCCGCGGGACTGCCTTGCCCTGCTCCGCTCCCTGGAGCAGGCGCCGGAGGTGCTGAGCCTGATGGAGGGCGTTCACGGCGGGGCGCTGGAAGGCGTGCGTTCGCTGATCGACCCGATCCCCGAATTAAAGGCGCTCCTTGAAAGCGCCATGGATGAAAACGCGCCCGTCTCTGCGGCGGACGGCGGAGTCATCCGTCAGGGCTACAACGGGGAATTGGACAGGCTCCGCGCCGCATCCGTCGAGGGAAAGCAGTGGCTGCTGAATTTGGAGGCGCGGGAGCGCGAGGAAACGGGCATCAAAAACCTCAGAATCCAGTATAACCGCGTGTTCGGCTACTATATCGAGGTCACGAAGGCAAATTATGCCCTTGTGCCGATGCGCTATCAGCGGCGGCAGACCCTGTCCAACGCCGAGCGCTTCACCACCGATGAGCTGCGCTCTTTGGAAGCCAAAATAACCGGTGCGCAGGAGCAGTCCCAAAAATTGGAATACGCGCTGTTTGACGCCGTCCGCGCCGAAATCGCCAAGCACATGGAACGGCTCCAGCGGACGGCCTCCGGCTATAAGACGCTGGACGCCCTGCTTTCGCTTGCGCGTGTGGCGCGGGAAAACGGCTATGTGCGCCCGCAAATCAACGAAGAGGGCGTCCTTCATATCGCCGAGGGGCGGCATCCCGTCGTTGAGCAGAATTTGACGGACGCGGCCTTTGTCCCCAACGACACGGCCATGGACGAAAACGAATACAGGATGCAGATCATCACCGGCCCGAACATGGCGGGCAAAAGCACCTATATGCGGCAGGTGGCGCTGATCGTCCTGATGGCGCATATGGGCTCGTTCGTCCCTGCGCGGGAGGCGAATATCCCGCTGGTGGACTGCGTGTATACCCGCGTCGGCGCTTCGGACGACCTGGCCGCCGGCCAATCCACCTTCATGGTGGAGATGAGCGAAATGGCGTACATCCTGCGCAACGCGACAAGCCGTTCGCTGGTCATCTTGGACGAAATCGGCCGCGGCACCAGCACCTTTGACGGGCTGGCGATCGCATGGGCGGCGGTCGAATTTCTCTGCGACAGGAAAAAGTGCGGCGCGAAGACCCTTTTCGCTACGCACTACCACGAATTGTCCGAATTAGAGGGGCATTTGGACGGCGTGCATAATTTCTGCGTGTCCGTCAAAGAACACGGCGAGGATGTCATCTTTCTGCGCAAAATCGTGCCGGGCGGGGCGGACAAGTCCTTCGGCGTCTATGTGGCGCGGCTGGCGGGCGTTCCCCGCGCCGTGGTCGCCCGCGCACAGGAAATTCAGGCGCGGCTGGCTGTCAATGACGTCACCCAGAACAGCATCGGCCAAAACATCCTCTCCCCCGTCAACAAAAACCGCAAAAGCGAGCAGGAGACCCTGCTGGGCTATTCCAAGACGGAGTTCATTCAGGAGATTCAGGGCTTGGACGTGTTGGCCATGACCCCGATGGACGCGCTGAACACCCTCTTCATGCTGCGGGAAAAGGCGCTGAAACTGTAAGGAGAAAAAGGTGAACGAACGCATTCAGGTTTTATCGGCCGAGGTCATCGGGCAGATAGCGGCGGGCGAGGTGGTGGAGCGTCCGAGCGCCGCCATCAAGGAATTGGTGGAAAATGCCCTGGACGCAGGCGCGACTGCCGTCACGGTCGATATCAGGGAGGGCGGGCTTTCCTCCTTCCGCGTGACCGACAACGGCAGGGGCATTGCGCCGTCCGACATCCGCCTTGCTTTCGAGCGGCATGCCACCAGCAAGATACGCACGGCGGAGGATCTGTACGGCGTGCGGACCTTGGGCTTCCGCGGCGAGGCGCTGGCCTCCATTGCCGCCGTGTCGCACGTCAAATGCACCACCCGCGCCGCCGGCTTTGACACGGGGCTGACGCTCCTGAACGACGGGGGCGTGATTTCCGATTTGCGCGATGCCGCCTGTCCGGAGGGGACGACCTTTGTCGTCAGGGATTTGTTCTATAACGCGCCCGTGCGCAAAAAGTTCTTGAAAAAGCCCGCGTATGAGGCCGCGCTGGTCAGCGAGCTGATGGCGCGGCTTATCCTCTCCCGCCCTGATATTTCCTTCCGCTATATGTCGGACGGCAAGACGGTCTATTTCAGCGCCGGAGACGGCAGGCTGCAAAGCGCCGCGCTCAGCATCTACGGCGTGGATGTGCTGCGGCAGCTCACCGCGGTTGACGGAAACATGAACGGGCTGATGCTGAGCGGCTTTGTCGGGGTCGGCGATGTCGCCCGCGGCAACCGTGCGCACGAGTTTTTCTTTTTGAATCATCGGGCGATGAAAAGCCCGCTCTTGTCCTCCGCCGTGGAGAATGCCTGCCGCCAGCGCGTCACCATCGGGCGTTTCCCCATGTGCATCCTGCACCTGACCATGCCCTTTGGCGCGGCGGATGTCAATGTTCACCCGAACAAGTGGGAGGTGCGCTTTCAAAACGAGCGCGCCGTGCGCGAGGCTGTGGAAACCATCGTGTCGGATGCCCTCGTCAGCACCCAAAAGGAGGCGCTGACCGCGCCGCAGCTGTTTTCCGTATCGCCGGACAAGCCGGTGCCGTCCGAGGCGCACGTTCAGGTATCCGCAAGCGTTCCGGCGCCTGTGCCTGCCCAAGCGCAAAAGCCGGACACCAAAGAAGACCCGCCTGTGCAGCCGCCTGCCCAAGCGCCCGCCGTCATCACGCGCACGGCGGCCGTGCCGCTCTCTCCGCCTGACAAAGCGGGGGCTTCCTTCCGTGAGGGCGGCAGCTTCCTGTATGAGCAGATCAGGAAAAATCAGGCGGCGCAGGCAGCGCCCGCCGTTCAAACCGCTCCCGACCTCCAAAAAGAGGAAAAGACCCAAGAGCCGGAGCAGGTGAAGGATGAAACGGTGGAAAAGCGGTTTGCGCATCCGCTGCCGCGCATCATCGGTGTTGTGTTCAATACTTACATTTTAATGGAGTATGAGGAGCAGCTTCTTCTGTGCGACCAGCACGCCGCGCACGAGCGCATTTTGTACGAGCAGCTCGTGCGGAAAATGGCGGACGCGCCCGTGTCGCAGGCGCTGCTGATGCCCCTCGTGGTCAAGCTCTCCCCCACGGAATACGCCGCCTATGAGGACAACAGGGAGGTGCTCCGAAATGCCGGCTTTGATGTCGAGCCGTTCGGGGGCTTCAGCGTTCAGCTTCGCGGCGTTCCCATCGTGCTGGAGCAGCCGGAGGCGGGGCGTTGCCTCATCGACGCCTTGGATGAGCTGATTTCGGGCGGCTCCATGAGCAGCCTTGACTGCACTCAGCGCATCATGCAGATGGCGTGCAAGCACGCCGTCAAGGGCGGCGAGGAGATACCGACGGACAAAATCGCCCTGCTCATCGGGCAAATCATGAACAAGGACATCCCGCCGACCTGCCCGCACGGGCGGCCTTTGATGGTCTCTCTCACGCACACGGACTTGGACAAGCGCTTCAGGCGCATTCAAAGCTGATGAAGAAAAAACGTGTTTGGGGTTTGGTCGGCCCGACCGCCAGCGGGAAAACCGCCGTATCGCTGGCGCTGGCCGAGAGGCTCAGGGGAGAAATACTCTGCATGGATTCCATGCAGGTCTATAAGCGCATGGACATCGGCACGGCGAAACCGACCAGGGCGGAGCAGGAACGCGTCCCGCATCATCTGCTTGATCTGGTCGAGCCGACCGAGGCCTTTTCCGTGACGGAGTACGCCGCGCTTGCCCATCCGCTGATTGAAAGAATCGACACGCCCATTCTGGTCGGCGGCACGGGCTTTTATTTAAGCGCCCTGTCCCTGCCGCTTGATTTCGGCTTCGTGCGCGGCGATGCCGCCATCCGCGAAAAGTATCAGGCGGTTTGCGATGCGGAGGGCGCACAGGCGCTTCATGCGCTGCTTACGCGCATCGACCCGGCAACGGCCGCCCGCCTTCATCCAAACGACACGCGCCGCGTCATCCGCGCCCTGGAGGTCTATGAACTGACGGGGACGCCGTTTTCGCGGCAGGTGATGCCGACCGAGGCGGACGCGCCCTATGACTTTTCGCTCTTTGCGCTCGACATGGACAGGCAGCGCCTGTATGCGCGCATTGACCGCCGCGTGGACGTCATGATGCGGGACGGGCTGCTTGACGAGGTGGAAGCGCTCCTCAAAAGCGGCGTCCCTGAGCAGGCGCAGGCCATGCAGGGGCTGGGTTATAAGGAGCTGCTGCCCGTGCTGGACGGCAGGCGGACGCTGCCGGAGGCCGTCGCCCTCATCAAGCAGAAAACGCGCAACTATGCCAAGCGCCAGCTCACATGGTTTCGACGGGATAAGCGCATCCGCTGGCTGACGGCAGACGAGCATACGACCGTTGATGAAATATTAAACGAAATTTCGGCAGCCGGCCGATAGTCACGTTTTAGGAGGTATATTCCCTTGCACAACGACAAGATAGACGCCTTGATCACCCGCGCCGAACGCGAGCTGCAGGCGCAGTTTGCCGCCTTGGATGAGCGGGAGCTGCGCAATACCCGAAAAATCCTTGACCTGTACAAAAGCCATGCGGTCGCCGCGCGTCACTTTGCGCCCACCACGGGCTACGGCTATGACGATGTCGGGCGAGACACGCTGGAAAGCATTTTTGCCGACCTGTTCGGCGCGGAGACCGCCATCGTCCGTCCGCATATCACCTCCGGCACGCACGCGCTCGCTCTGTGTCTGTTCGGCCTGCTGACCCCCGGCAGCCACCTTTTGGCCGCGACGGAAAAGCCGTACGACACGATGGACGAGGTCATTGGCCTGAGCGGGGACGGCGTCGGCTCGCTCAGGGAAATGGGCGTTTCCTATTCGGCTGTCGATATGACAAAGGACGGCCAAATCGACGTGCCCGCCGTGCTTTCGGCCATTCGGGAAAACACCGGCGTCGTGTTGATTCAGCGCAGCCGCGGCTATGCGTGGCGCGCCGCCGTGCGTCCCGCCGACATGAAGCCCGTTATCGATGCCGTTCACGCGGTTCGCCCCGACATTTTCATCATGGTGGATAACTGCTACGGCGGCTTTGTCTGCGACGAAGAGCCGACGCACATGGGCGCGGACGTGGCCGTCGGCAGCCTCATCAAAAACATGGGCGGCGGCCTTGCCCCGACGGGCGCATATCTGGTCGGCACCGATCGGGCGATTCACCGCATCGAGGCACGGCTGACCGCGCCCGGCATCGGCAGGGAATGCGGCAGCTATGCGGCCTCCTACCGTCCCTTCTATCAGGGGCTGTTCATGGCGCCGCACACGGTCACGCAGGCCGTCAGGACCGCGCTTTTGGCCGCCCGCACTTTTGAGATTTTAGGCTTTAAGACGACTCCTTCCTCCGATGCGCCGCGAGCCGACATCATTCAGGCCATCAACATGGAAACGCCGGAGCGTCTCATTTCCTTCTGTCAGGGCATTCAGGCTGCCTCCCCCGTGGACAGCAGCGCCGTGCCTGAGCCCTGGGACATGCCGGGATATCAGGACAAGGTCATCATGGCCGCCGGAACATTCGTCATGGGCGCGTCCGTCGAGCTTTCCGCCGACGCCCCCATGCGTAAGCCGTACACGGTATATATGCAGGGCGGCCTGACCTATGCCCACGGAAAGCTGGCGCTGATGAGCGCCCTGCGGCACATGGCGGAGAGCGGCAGCCTGACGCTGTGATCCGATTGCATCATCCTGTTTTTCATTTTCGCCGGAGCCGTCCGGCGTTTTTATTTTTTGCATGAAAAAGGACTGCCTCACTTTTTCTTCGTGAGACAGCCCCAAACGGAACTGTTTATTTGCGCTCGCGGCGCAGGAAGGCGGGAACACCCAGGTTGTCCTTTTCATTGGCGGCAGGGGTCTGCTGCGCGGGCTGCACCTCCGGCTGCTGCATGGCGGGCTGCTGGCCGTAGGGCTGGTACTGCGGCATATAGGGCTGATACATTGGCGCGCCCTGCTGCGGCATGTATGCGCTCGGCTGATACTGCGGAATGCCGCTCATCGGGGTCGGACGAGCACCGCCGGCATACTGCGTCGGGTCGTTTTCATAGACCACGGGCGCGGGCGCGTCAAAGCCCGCATCCTGAGCGTTCATGTCCGTGCGCGGACGGTTTTCATAGGGGTTGTAGGAGGGGATGGCCGCGCCGTAGGGCGTTGCGTTGCTGCGGCCGGCCTTCTTCTTCATATCCTTCGTGGGGAAGGGCGTCTTTTCAAAGCCGGTGGCGATGACCGTGATATGCACCTCATCCTTGAGCGACGGGTCTACACCCGCGCCAAAGATGATGTTGGCATCGCTGTCCGCGGATTCCATGACGAGGTTCGCGGCCTCGTTGATGTCCATGATGCTCATGTCCTCGCCGCCGGTGATGTTGATCAGCACGGCGCGGGCGCCGTCAATCTTGGTCTCCAGCAGCGGGCTTTGGATGGCGTTCTTGGCGGCGTCCATGAGACGGGTCTCGCCCCTGCCGATGCCGATGCCCATATGCGCCATGCCGCCGGATTCCATGACGGTCTTCACGTCCGCATAGTCCAAATTGATCAGCGCGGGCAGCGCAATCAGGTCGGAGATGCCCTGAATGCCCTGACGCAGGACGTCGTCCGCAATGCGGAACGCCTCCAGCATGCTCGTTCCCTTGCTGACGACCTGAAGCAGGCGGTCATTGGGGATGACCACCAGGGTATCCACATTCTGCTTCAATTCGTTAATGCCGACCTCGGCATTCTTCATGCGCTGCTTGCCCTCAAAGGCAAAGGGCTTCGTGACCACGGCGATGGTCAGGCAGTTCATTTCGCGGGCGACCTCCGCCACGATGGGAGCAGCGCCCGTGCCCGTACCGCCGCCCATGCCGGCGGTGACAAAGACCAAGTCCGCGCCCTTTAACGCCTGCGCTATCTCCTCACGGCTTTCCTCGGCTGCGCGGCGGCCGATATCCGGCACGGCACCCGCGCCCAGACCCTTCGTCAGCTTTTCGCCGATTTGAATTTTAATGCCGGCCTGCGACAGCATCAGTGCCTGTCTGTCCGTATTCACGGCGACAAATTCAACGCCCTTTAAGTTAGCCTCGACCATGCGGTTGACGGCATTCGTGCCGCCGCCGCCGCAGCCGACGACCTTAATGGACGCAAAGGACGATTGATCAACCTGGACTTCAAAAGGCATATGTGCGACCCCCTTAAAATAAGGATAATATCGGCTCAGCCGCCGAAAAGACTGCGGAAGAATCCGCCGATGCCGCCTGACGGCGCGCTGGAAATGGTGTCAATGATCAAATCAAGCAGCCCCAAGGCGCTGGAATACGCGGGGCTGGACAGCTTCACGGCCTTGCGCGGCAGCTCCCGCACGGGTCTGTCCAGCTTGGCGGACAGATAATCGCGCCCGCCGCGGTTGATGGCCAGACCGCCGCCCGTTAAATAAATGGCGGACCAGTTGCCCAGCTTCACGCCGCTTTCCTTGATGGTATCCCGAATGGCCTCGCAGATCTCCTCCGCCCGCGGCTCCAAGACGCTCTCCACCTTGTCGCGTGTGAAGGTCTCCGTCGCGCCGGACTGCCCGATGGCCTCAAAGCTCGTCTGCCCCGCGGACAGGCCGTAGACGTACTGGCGCTTTATCTGCTCGGCGGCTGTCAGGGAAATATCCAGCCCGTAGGCGATGTCCGCCGAAATATGGCCGCCGCCCATCGGCAGCACCTTCAGATAGGTCAGCGCATCGCCCTCGACGGTCATGACCTCGGTGTTCAGATAGCCGATATCGACCAGCACCGCCGTCCTGTCCCTCTCCTCATCGGGGACAAAGAGCATGGCCTGCCCCGTCGGGGAGGAGAAGCAGCCCGTGACATTATAGCCCAGCGCCTTAAAGCGCTCCGTCACGTCGCTGATAAAATACTGGTCGGCAATGACGAAGGAGACCATCGCGCGAAGCTCATAGCCGCGCACGCCCATCGGCTCCAGGATTTTTTTGCCGTCATCCACCATGAACCATGCGGGGCTGCGGTGGATGATGGCACCCTCCGTCTCGCCCAAGTCCGCCGTGGCTCTGGCGAACAGCTCATCAATGTCCTTGAGCGTCACCTTCGGGTCGGCGCCCTGCAGCTCCACGCGGGCTTCCACCGTGCGGACGGTGCAGAAATCGCCCGGCACACCGATGTTGATATCGCGGATGCGCGTTCTGGACTGGGTCTCCGCCTCATGCACGGCATTGGCAATGGCCTCGTTCAGCTGACCGGGCGCATTCCACTGCCTGTCCATATAGCCATCATAGGTTGCAATGCCCGCGCCGATAATATCGCAGCGCTGACGCCCGCTGGTTTCAGCCACCAGCGCCACCAGCTTGCTGGTTCCAAAGTCCATCGCAGCCACTGTGGTCTTCATCCGTCCATCTCCGTTCCTTGGGTACTCGCCGAAAACATCATGCGCCGAAAAAGAGCGCACGAACCGTAAGTCTACATGGTCACTTTATTGTAACTGTTTCGTGATAATTTGGCAAGGGTTTTTACGCAGGTTGTCAAAAAATTCTTTTTTTGACGCCCTGTTTACAGGCCTTCGGGCGAATATGTGGCCTCGCCGGGCACGGTCGCATCGATGACGCCTCCGCTTTTCCCCATTTCCCGCAGCTTGGCGACCACGGCGCGCATCGTGCCGATTTTGGCGCGCAAGTCGTCCGTACCGCCGATGTTGACCGTATAGCCGTCCCGCGTGGTCAGGTACACGCTTTCCATGCTCGAAAGGTTGATTTCGGATATTTCGCCGATGCAGCCCTGCAGAACCAGTTCCTCCAGCACGCTGTGCATCCCGCTCAGCTGGGTCTCCTTCTGCGCGGCCAGCACCCGCCCGACCCTGACCTCCCGCGCCTGCATTCCCGTCACGGTCGGCAGGTCGTTGTCAAGGCTGACGGAATTCATCCGCTCCAGCACCATGCCGTCCTCATCCAGCACATAGGTGACGCCCATCACCATCAGATTCACGCGGGCGACGCGCTCCCTGACGTTCAGAATCACGGCGTTCGGGAAGCGCTTTTCAAGGCTCACAAACACCAGATAACGGTTGCTTTCGACCTTTTCCCTGACCTTGTTTTCATCAATGCCCAGATAGCTCCTGCCAATGTCCAGCCCCGCCAAATGCGCTACATCGGCCGCCTGAAGCGATGTCAGCCCGTTGACGGTGACGGAGGTCACCCGAAGCACCTTGGAAAAAAGGACGATGCCCGCGATGCACACGATGACGAAAACGGCCAGCACAGCCGCTAATCCCCGATGCTTTACCGCCTCGGCGTCCTCCCGCCTGGGCGCATGGGCGGCCTCGTCCAAAAAATCCCCGCCGAAGGGGTATTGCCGAGAATCGGGCGCGTTTTGATAATGCTTCCGATAGGGATTTTCCCGTCCCTCTGCCGGCTGCCCGTAGGGGACGCCGTAACCGTCCTGCGGCTGCCCGTTCGGGGGCATGGCATAGTTGTCCCGACAGTCCGGCGGCAGGCCGTAAGACCCGCTGTGACCGCCCTGCCGAGGGACATTCTGCGGCGCGCAGCCGCGCTCAGGATAACCATCCGGCGGCAGGCTGTATGGGGCGCCGTAACCGTCCTGCCGAAAGCTGTTCTGCGGCGCATAGCCGCTCTCCGGATAGGGACAGGAAGGCTGCTGCGGATACCCGTCCGCATCCGCATCGCCGTCATACGGCTGATAATACTGCGGATCCTGAGGCACGCCCTTTTCCTCCTTCCCCGTTTGCTGTCTCGGCAGCGCCGCGCAAAAAAGCGATGCCGAAAAACAGCAAAGAAGTCCCCGCCGAAGCAGGGACGTTATTGCTTATGCCAAATCATGCACAATCTGCTTGAATATCCGCCCGCGCTCCTCATAATCGCTGAACATATCGAAAGAGGCGCAGGCCGGAGAGAACAGCACATTGCCGCCCGCCCTGGCAAGGGAACGCGCCTTCCGCACGGCCTCTTCCAAAGTCTTCGCATGGGTGACGGCCGTATAGCCCGCCTCTGTCAGCTCCCGCTCAAGCTGCGGCGCCGTCGCGCCCAGCAGCACGGCGTGTTCGATTTGCGGCGAATCGACCATATGCTCCGCCAACAGCTTAAAGGAAACGTGCTTGTCGTAGCCGCCCAGAATGATGACGGTCGGGGCACGCATGGTGTCAATGGCCTTGATGGTCGAATCCGCATTCGTCCCCTTGGAATCGTTGATGTAGCGGACGCCCTCAAAATCGCGCACGGTCTCGATGCGGTGCTCCACGCCCGCAAAGGTCTTGAGCGCATGGCGGATGACCGGCGCGGGAACGCCGCTCACATACGCCATCATCACAGCCGCCAGAGCGTTTTCCAAATTGTGCGGGCCGGGGATCTTGATCTCATCCGTGCGGCAGATGGTCTTCTCCGCGCCCTCCCAGCGCACGATGACCTGCCCGTCCTCAACGCAGGCGCCCGCCATGACCTGCTCCTTGCGGGAGAAGAAGGCGACCCTGCTCGGAAGCCCATCCGCCATTTTCCGGCAGACGGGGTCGTCATAATTCAGGACGGCGACATCCTGCGCGGTCTGGTTTTCAAACACGCGCTTTTTGAGCGCGATATAATTATCCATCGTATAGTGGCGGATGAGATGATCCTCCGTCACGTTCAGCACGGCGGCGGCGCGGGGATGAAAGGCGTCGATGCTTTCCAGCTGGAAGGAGGAGACCTCCGTGACCAGCACATCCTGCGGCTTGCTCTCCAATGCGGCCATGCTCAGCGGATAGCCCACATTGCCGGCTACAAAGGCTCGTTTGCCCGCGCCCCCGAACATTTCGCCCAGGAGGGTCACGGTGGTCGTTTTCCCGTTTGTGCCCGTGACGGCGACGAGCAGCCCCTCGGCATTCTGCGCGGCGAATTCCAATTCGCCTGTCACATACATTTTCTTTTCTCTGGCGGCCAGCACCACGGGCGAATCAATGGGAACGCCGGGGCTGATGAGGAGCATATCGCAGCCGTCCAAAAGCGGGATCGGGTCTTCCCCCATGCGCCATTCGACCGGAAGGCTTTTCAGCTCGTCCAGCTGATCGCCGAATGCCTCGCGGGGCTTGATGTCGTTCAGCACGGGCGTTGCGCCTGCTTTGCACAAAAGCAGAGCCGCGCCGACGCCGCTTCGCGCCATGCCCACGACCAGCACGCGCCTCCCCCGGTGATCGACCCTCGTGAGCATAGCGGCGTTCACGTCATTGTTCGGCCGCATTGTCAGCGTCTGCATAACATTCTTCACACTCCCCCGCGATCAGATGATGAGGCTCACGCCTGAAAGAAGCCGCTCAGTGACCAGAGCGCGACCAGCGACAGCACGGCCTCGACCAGCGCGTACATGCAGTCGATCTGCGTTTCCTTCATGCCGCACAGCTCAAAGTGGTGATGGATGGGCGACATTTTGAAGATGCGCTTGCCGTGCGTGAGCTTGAAATAGGTCACCTGAAGCATCACGCTCAGCGAGGACATGATGCAGGTGAAGCAGAACAGGATCATCGGGAACACGCACTTGGACAGCATCGCCGCGCCGACCATCATGCCGCCGATGTACATGCTGCCCGTATCGCCCATGAATATCTTCGCCGGATAGCGGTTGAATTTGAGGAAGCCCAAACAGGCGCCCACCAGCGCAAAGCAGCCGGCGGTCAGCACGGCGCGGGCATAGCCGTCCACGCCGGAAACATTTTGCAGGCACAGGCAGGCCGTGCCGAAGGCCGTCATGCCAACGACCGTCACGGTGGACAAAAGCCCGTCCAAGCCGTCCTGCAGATTGGCGCTGTTGGTCATGAACATGACGGCCAGCGTCATGAGCGGGATATAGAACGCCCCTAAGTCCCACGTTTTCTCCGTGAAGGGCAGCAAAATGTCAGAACCGACATAAAAATAGCAGTAGACGGAGAAGACCGCGCCGACAAAGAGCTGCATCACGATTTTCTGCTTGGGCGACAGCCCGTCGTGCCGCTTGCGCACGTCCTTGATGTAGTCGTCCGTAAAGCCGATGGCCATGGAGCCCAAGGTGATGAACAGCAGGGCGAACAGGCGGTTGTTCAGCGAAAAAAACGCCCCGGCCGCGCTTTTGTAAACGGCGCCGAATACGGCGGATGCAACGATCAAAACGACGGTCGAGATGCCGCCTATCAGCAGGCCGCCCATGTTGGGCGTTCCCTGCTTCTGCTGGTGCCTGGGGCCCAATTCGTAAATCGTCTGCCCGAACTTGAGCTTTTTTAAAACGGGCAGCAGCCTGGGCATGAGCAGCAGCATCAGAGCCGCCGCGCACAGCGTCGTCAGAAGGATCCAGAGCATAGCGTTCTCCCTTTACCTGTCTTTCATTTCTTCCAATAATTCTCTTACGACGACTTTCTCATCGAAGGGGCGCTTCACGCCCATGATTTCCTGATAGGTCTCATGACCCTTTCCGGCCAGCACCACGACGTCGCCCTCCCTGCCCATCTGCAGGGCATAGCGGATGGCCTCGCGGCGGTTTTCGATGACCGTGTATTGCCCGCCCGTCGGCCTGATGCCCTCCTCCACGGAGCGCAGGATGTCGAAGGGGTCTTCGGTGCGCGGGTTGTCGCTGGTCAAAATGGAAAAGTCCGCCAGCCGTCCGCCGATTTCGCCCATGATGGGACGCTTCAGATGGTCGCGGTCGCCGCCGCAGCCGAACAGCACGATGACCCGCCCGCGGGCAAACTCACGCACGGTGGTCAGGATGTTTTCCAGCGCATCCGGCGAATGCGAATAGTCCAAAATGACCTTGTAGGGCGTGTTCGTCTCCAGCACCTCGGCGCGGCCGGGCACGGCGCGGACGCTCTCCAGCCCCTCGGTGATGACGGCAGGCTCCAAGCCCATGTTCAGCCCCACGGACGCGGCGGCCAGGGCGTTGTATACATTGAACATGCCCGTCAGCCGCAGATGCACGGGGTAGCTCTCCGCGCCCAGAATGACCATGTTAAAGGTCACGCCGTTTTCGGTTATCTCGATGTCGCGGGCGGCGACATCCGCATTGTGGCAGATGCCGTAGGTCGTGCGCGGCACGTCAATATCCGCCAAAATGCGCTCGGAGGTCTCCGCATCCGCATTGACGGCGGCATTGTTTATCCACACATGGTTGAAGAAGGCTTTCTTCGCCAGGAAATAATGCTCCATGTCGCCGAAGTAATCCAGATGGTCCTCGGACAGGTTGGTATAGCAGCCCGTTTCAAAGCGCACGCCCGCCAGACGGTGCATGGCCAGGGCATGGGCGGAAACCTCCATCGAAACCACCTGCACGCCCTCATCGGCCATCTGCCGCAGGGTCCTGTGCAAATCAATGGGGTCGGGCGTGGTCAGCTCGCTCTTGAGGAAGCGGCTGCCTATCATGTTGCCGGTCGTGCCGATGAGCCCGCACCGATAGCCCGCCTTCTCCATCATGGCCTTGACCAGATAGCTGGTGGTGGTCTTGCCCTTGGTGCCGGTGATGCCGAGCAGCTTCATCTCGCGGTCGGCATGGCCGTAGAACGTCCCCGCCATCAGCGCCATCGCCTCGCGGACATTCCTGACCAGCACCTGCGGCACGGGAAGCTCCGGCAGGAAACGCTCCACAACCAGGGCGGCCGCGCCGTTTTCGACGGCCTGCGGTGCGAAGGCGTGCGCGTCGAACCGCGCTCCGGCAATGCAGAAAAACAGGCCGTTTTGCATCTGCTTCCGGCTGTCCATTGCCGGTTCGCCTATCTCGCAGTCGCCCCTGCATTCCACCATGCAGCCGCCCAGATCCCTGATAACATCACTCAGCTTCATGCGTCATTCCCCCCATGCCCGGAAAAAGGCAAACATACCTTATCGAACAATCATCAAAAATCGTTTTTTGGGTGCGCCGCCGAAAACGCGCCCCCGTAGCATACCACTTTTACGCCGTTTCGTCAAAAAACGGGCGGCCGTTAACAAAAAGAAAGGAGAAGAAGCCTGTTTATTTCTTCTTTCTCATGAACGGCAAAGAAGCCGCCGAACGCAGGGCGGCAAGCGGAAGGCTCGCTCCGCCCTGCCGTGAGCGTAAGGCAGCCGTTTGATGCTGCGAATCCTCAGTATCCGGCTGAGGCCGTCTGCACGCCGGGGACGGACGCCGCGGCGGAGGCGGGCGTTCTGGTCGCCGGCGCGGTGACGTAGTAGGTCTCGGCGCTTTCGGCCGAAACCATGCCCAGCTCCTGCACGGCCTTATAGCTGATGACAGCCCCGTCGCGGGCGGAAACAAGCTGTATGTCCAACTCATGGTTTTCCTGCTCAATGGCCCTGATGGTCGCGTTCATGGTATCGATCCTGTGCGTCAATGCGCTCTTCTGCGCCGTAAAGTACAGGAACGCAACGAGGACGGCCGCCGCGCACAGCCCCAATATCCACAGCGCCGTGCGCATGGGAAGGCCGTGCATTCTCTTGTTTTTTTCGATTTCATCCCGCGTGGCCTGATAGACCCGCTGCGCGGCGCCCGCATCGCCGTCCTGAACGAACACATGGCTGGAAACGGTTATCCGCTGCCGCGGCACGGGCTGGGCGCCGAACATCATGCAGCTGCTGTACTGGGACATGTTCGCGCATCCTCCTTTCAAAAAGGTCAATTGAAACAAGTTATGCTTTTATCTGTTTTTGCAGCTCCGCGATAAAGGCCAGCGGGTCGGGGATATCGCGGCGGAAGGCCGCATCCTCCTCCTCGCCCACCGCGCTGTCCACAATGCGGATATGCGTCTTTGCGCCGCTTATCTCCACATCCCGCGCATCCTTCAGGTACATCGTGCGGAGCTTCTGGGGCAGCAGCAGACGCCCCTGCGCGTCCGTTTCGCAGTCCCGATAGGTGTATTTGCTGAACTGGTTGATAAAGCGCTGGGCGCGGGCGTCCGCGTCCGCCAAGGTCTGGAGCATCTCCTGCTCCCGCAGCCATTCGTTCACGGGATAGAGGGCGATGGCCTGAAAATCCGGTGTGGGCGCGACATAAAAGACCTCGCCGAGCTGCTCCCGAAACGCGGACGGCACGATCATGCGCCCCTTGGAATCAATGCCGTGGTTATAGCAGCCGGTGAACAGGCAGCGCGCCTGCCGGAGCTTTTCTTCAAATGAAGGCTCTTGGGGTGCCGCCTGTGCGGAAGCAGCGTCGGGCCGTTCCTCCGCGTTTTCCGCGTTCGCGCTCCGCTTTTCGTCCTCCGCCATGCCGTCACCACACAATCTGCCATAAATTCACCACATTTTGGGTCGTGCATCCATTTTATACCACTTTTTTCTGCTTGGCAAGGGCAAAGACGGCTTCGTTTCGGCGCAAAAGCCGCTGTTTTGCCGATTTTGGAAAAGGCAAAACGCCGAAATAAAAACGCCCGTTCCCCTATTCGAGCGCTTCCGACACAAAAATGTTAAAAAATCATAATTTTTATATGCAGTTTTGCTTATTAATCATTCAAATATTCATTGAATTTTCACGAATTTTATGTCCGTTCCTTTTTGGGATCTTCCCTTTTTCGGACTAATTCGCCGCGGGCATACGAAAAAAGCATCGGTTCTCCACTTCGTGGGCCGATGCTGCGCAAATCGTATGTTTTTGCGGAAATTTCCCTTGATTTTCGTTTGTTTTTTGGGATGAGCCGCCCTTTTTCGGCTGCTTTGCCCCACCGTCATGCCTCCGGCAGGCAATACAGGGCAAAGCCCAGCCTGTCGCAGGAAACGCAGTGGTAGCGCGTCCCGTTTTTCTCCCCGCAGAAGGCGCTGCGGTTGGCCGCGCCGTGCAGGTGGCCGTAGACCACATCGCGCACGGCAAACTCCTCAAAGAGCCTGCTGAACGCCGTATCCGAGCCGTCCTCCGGCACGGGCGGGTAGTGCATCATGGATATCTGCCGCCCGCCGAGCCTTTGCGCACGCTCCAGAGACAGGCGAAGGCGGATAAGCTCCCGCTCATACACCTTTTTGTCCTCCGCCGTGGTCTGGACATTGGGCAGCAGCCAGCCGCGGGAACCGCTCAGGGTCACGCCGTCCAGGGAAAGCGCGTCATTCTGTACGGCGTACATGCCCTTGGGGAGCGCATCGCGCAGACGCATGATGCCCGGCCACCAATAGTCATGGTTGCCGCGCAGAAGCACCTTCCGCCCCGGCAGCGCATGGATGGCCTCCAGATCCGGCAGGGCATCCGCAAGCTGCATCGCCCACGAAATATCGCCGGGAATCAGCACGATGTCCTCCTGTCCGACACGCGCCGACCAGTCCCTCCCGATTTTTTCAAAGTGACCGTCCCAATGCGCGCCGAAAACATTCATCGGCTTATCGTCGCCGCCGGGCAGGTGCAAATCGCCAATGGCAAATATCTTCATGCATTACCTGTCTTCTTCGTCCTCATCCTCGTCGTCATCGTCCGCCTGCTCGTCCGCCATCTCTTCCAGCGACAGGTCGTTCTCGATTTCCGAATACTCCCTCGGCGGGATGTCGTCATCCTCGATGTCGGGAATGATCTCGTCCATGGTGCTGACGGGGTCAATGGACAGGGCGGAGCTGTCCGTCACAACGCCCGCCTCCTCGTCCAACTCATCGCGGTCGTTGTCTGCGTTCATTTCCTTATAGCAGAACAGGCAGACATCCTTGCCGGGCAGCACGGGATGCTCATTGCATACGGTGCACATTTCGACTTCCTCCGGCTGACGCTCCCCCTTCATTTCCCGTTTGCAGATTTTGCAGTAGCCTTCGCCCTCTTCAATGTAGTTCAGCTCGCAGCGCGGGCATTTGATAAGCGCCATGTCAAGCAGCCTCCTTTTATTCCCGATGCCATTCGGAGCGCCCCCGCGCCCCCTTCGGGATATGATCTCATTTTGACTCACAGCCGGCGCATACCGAATGCGCCCGCATAGGCTCTGCGTCAGTTCCCCGACCATATTCGCCAAGCCGCCGCCACAAAGCCAGAGGATTATACTACAAATTCCCTGTCCATGCAATAGCGAAACGAAGAAAAATCGTGGCTGTATCATGGCAGGGAAGCGGAGGAAAAGAGGGCTGTTTTTATGCGCTCGGGCGGGCGAAACGGACGTTTTTCATCCCGCGCTTCTCACGCTGTTTTTCTCCTCCGCGCCGTCCTCCCCCCGTTGACGGCGGTACACGGCGAAGGACAGACGGCTTATCTTCTCCCCGCTCCGGGCTCTCCCTATTCCCTTACCGATTTTTCATTGATGATATGGCCAAGCCCATTCCGTAAACCGCATTTATGAATAAACCGTGAACATTAGCACTCACCTATTGACAGTGCTAACAATTCGAGTATAATAAAGGTGTACCAAGAAGAGAGGAGGTCATGAGAGCCTCCCCCAAAGGGTACGGAAAGACGCGAAAGCGTCAGGGAGCCGGTCGCTCCCGCCGACCGCCCCACAGGGGCTTTGAAAGGAAGAATGTTTTATGTTACCGATGATTTTCAATGAGAATTTGTTTGATGAACTGTTTAACGATGCGTTTGCCCGCAACATGATGAGCGTGGACAAGGCGCTCTACGGCAAGAACGCCGCCCGCGTCATGAAGACCGACGTGCATGAGACCGACGACAGCTACGAACTGCAAATCGACCTGCCCGGCTTCAGGAAGGAAGAGCTCGGCATCGAGCTGAAGAACGGCTACCTGACCGTGACCGCGACCAAGGCGCTGGACAAGAATGAGGAGGAGAAGAAGAACCACCGCATCATCCGTCAGGAGCGCTACACCGGCACCTGCGAGCGTACCTTCTATGTCGGCGATGTCCGTGCCGAGGAAGTCAAGTGCAAATATGAATCCGGCGTGCTGACCGTGAGCGTCCCGAAGAAGGACGTCCGCAAGGTCGAAGGCCCGCATACCATCGCCATCGAAGGATAAAGGCAGGGCTTGGGGGCGATCAGCCGTCATCTCCCGCCAATCGAAAGAGCGTGTCCCGTTTCGGGGCGCGCTCTTTTTGACTGCACGTTTTGATGCTTCGGTCAGACGGGGCTTGAAATATCGCTGCCTCTATGCTATAATAGCATCAGGCGAGACAGCAAACCTGATGGCTGTCAGGTGTCGCGCTACTCC
The DNA here is from genome assembly GCA_963626285.1 of bacterium. Taxonomy (GTDB): domain Bacteria; phylum Bacillota; class Clostridia; order Christensenellales; family Aristaeellaceae; genus CAVDRM01. Next base: position 52,037 of record CAVFWQ010000001.1, read on the forward strand.
CAAAGAAGTTAATCTTAAGAAATAACCGCTAACCTACGGCAAAAGAGGGTGGCGGTTATTTCTTCTTCATCACGCTGATGATTCCGAGAATAACAACGGCTAAAAGGTTTAACAAAGCCAGAATTTCTTCTGTTGTCACGCCTTATCGCCCCCCTTTCCGAAAAAGGAGCAGCGCCGTTCTGTCTCGCCCTCACCGAATGATTGCTCATTCAGCATGATTATATTAAGGCATGCATGCGTCTTCTGTCAATGCTTCTCTTTTAAGCATACAGCGCCGCCAGAAGCAGGCAGGACAGCAAAATCATGCCCGCGCCGATGACCAAAAGGAAATACTGCGGCTTTTGGCGCTGCGCTTCCTTCTCGGCCTTATAATCGGCGTAGTGCTGGTACTTGCGCCCGTGGTGAAAGGGGACGAGCACCGCCAAATTTTTGATGCCGTAGGCGAGGATGTCAAAAAAGCCGGTCGTGGAGACCCAGAGCATCGCGCCCACGCCGCCGAGGAACACGCCGGATACGAAAAAGCCGTCGCACAGGGCGCTTACATTGGTCTTCACGGGCTGCCCAAAGCCAAAGCCGCGGACACACGCAAAGATTGCCGCTATCGCAAGGGCGATTCCCACAGACCAAAGGTTCCGCCGCATCCTGCTCTTTTTTTCAGGGGCTTGTTTTTCCGACATAGGCACTCCCTTACAGAAAACCGGCCGCAGAATATCCTCATCAATACCCTGCGGCCGTTTAAGTCAAAGCCTTACAGATTTAATTCCTTCCGATACTGCGCATATTCCGCGTCATTGCAGTGCACAAAGTGGCCGGGCAGAATCTCGCGCAGGCTCGGCTTATCGTCGCCGGTGTAATCGTGCGCGGACAGCGGGTCATAGCGCATACGGGTGCGCTTCTTCTCGCTGATGGGGTCGGGCAGCGGGATGGCGGACAGAAGGCTGCGCGTGTACGGGTGCAGCGGATGGGCGAACAGCTCGTCCGAGGTCGCCAGCTCCACCATCTTGCCGTAGTACATCACCCCGATGCGGTCGGAGAAGTACTTGACGACCGACAGGTCATGCGCGATGAACAGGATGGTCAGCCCAAGCTGCTCTCTCAAATCGTTCAGCAGGTTGATGACCTGCGCCTGAATGGACACGTCCAGGGCGCTCACGGGCTCGTCGGCGATCAGCATATCCGGGTGCATGATGACCGAGCGGGCAATGCCGATGCGCTGCTTTTGGCCGCCGGAAAATTCGTGCGGATAGCGGCCAGCATGCTCGCGGGTCAGGCCCACCAGCTCCAATATCTCGTACACCTTTTCGTCAATGTACGCCCTGTCCCGAACGCCGTTGATGATGAGCCCCTCGGCGATAATCTCCTTCACCGTCATGCGGGGGTTCAAAGAAGCGACGGGGTCCTGAAAGATCATCTGAATGTTGGTGATCAGCTTGGTCTTCTTCGCAATGCGGCGGTCTTCCCGATACTTTTTCCGAAGCTCCGCCTTGTCCGCGTCCGAGACGGCTGCTGCGGCCTTTTCCTTGTATTCCTCGTCGATTTGGGCGACCAGCTTATCGGCATAGTCGCGGTCGGAATGCTTCTGGTCGTGCTTTGCTTCGGCGATCTGCCGCTTGTTCTCGGCGATGACCTGCTGCAGCTCCGTCTTCCGCTGCGGGGAAGCCTTCTTCATCTCCGCCCTGGCTGCCCTGATGTTCTCCGTATAGGAGAGCGTACCGGCGCAGATGCGCTGCCCCTTAAAGTAAATGCTGCCGGAGGTGATGTCGTAGATCTTGATGATGGAGCGGCCGGTCGTGGTCTTGCCGCAGCCGGATTCGCCGACGAGACCGAAGACCTCGCCGCGCTTGATGTCAAAGCTCACGTCATCGACAGCCTTGGTGGGGCCGAAATACTGGCACAGATGCTCAACGCGCAGCAAGGGCTGCTGAGTGTCCATGTTGCTGCTCATTTACTCCACCTCCGCTTTCTTCATGCGCTCGATCCGCGCCTTGATGATTTGGGGCATCTCGACCTTCGGGGCGTCCGGATGCAGCAGCCAGGTGGCGGCGCTGTGTGTCTCGGACACCTTGAACATGGGCGGCTGCTCCTCAAAATCAATCTTCATGGCATAGCGGTTGCGGTCGGCAAAGGCGTCGCCCTTGGGCGGATAAATCATGTTCGGCGGCGTGCCGGGGATGGACTCCAGCTTCTCCTTCGTGTCCAGATCCGGCATGGAGGAAAGGAGCGCCCATGTATAGGGATGGCGCGGGTCATAGAAGATGTCGTTCGCCGTGCCGTATTCGACGATTTTGCCCGCGTACATGACGGCGATGTCGTCCGCCATGTTCGCCACCACGCCGAGGTCATGGGTGATGAAGATGATGGACAGGTTGCGCTCCTTCTTCAGCTTGTTGATAAGCTCCAGGATCTGCGCCTGAATGGTCACGTCCAGCGCCGTGGTCGGCTCGTCGCAAATCAGGATATCGGGGTCTGCGGCCAAAGCGATGGCAATGACGATGCGCTGGCGCATGCCGCCCGAAAATTCAAACGGGTACTGGTAGAAGCGGGTGCGCGGCTCATGGATGCCGACCTCCTCCATCAGGTGGATGGCCTTTTCCTTCGCCATGCCCTTGGTGATGCGGTACACGGCCTGCGACGCCTTTTCCTTGAAAAAGTCGATCAGCGCGATGCTGCGGGCATGGAAATCCACGCTCTCGGAGGCTTCGATATAGGCGGTATAGCGCTCGATCAGGCGGTCGATGACCGTCATGATGTTGTCCTTCAGGTCATTCAAATCATAGACGTTCTTCGGGATGACCTTCCACTCCACGCTCTTTCCGCGGGCAATGAGACGCTCGCGGCGGCGGGTCTGGCGGTTGAAGCGCGCCTCCTCGCGGGGGTTATTGTGCATATGGAAGAAGTACTGGTCAATGGCATGGTCAAGGCTCGTGCCGAAGGCATAGGCCGCGCTGTCCTTGATGACCTCCAGACGGTCAATGGACGCTTCGATCTGCCTGGTCAGGTCCCTGCACAGGGTCTTGGCGCCGCCCTTGTCAAAATCGCCGAGGTAGTAGGTGCGCGCCTTTTGGAGCGACTCCACAACCTTGCGCTTTTCCTCCAGCGCGGTCATGTAGGAATGCCGAACGCCCTTTTCCTCCAGAGCGATGAACTCCAGCATGAAGTTGTCGTCCAGATACCGGAGCACCTCCTCATTGACCTCGTCAATGGGACGGCCGCTCAGGTCGGCGCCGGGATTTTTGTACATATAATAGCCGATGCGGAAAAAGTCCGGCCTTGTCTGCCCTGTCATTTCGGTGAGCAGACCGCGCAGGGACTGCATGGCCTTGAGCGCATCGTCCTGATCTCCCTTGGCTGCGTGCAGCTCGGCCGCCGCATTCTGAAGCTGCGCCTTAAAGTGGCTCGTCAGGTAGGGGTTGCGGATGCGCTTCAAACGTCCGGCGAACTCCTTGAGCCGCGCATTATAATCGATGGTCTGCTTCTTTTCGGCCTTGAAGAGGGTATCCTCGATGAGGGACAAAAGGTCGGCCGCCGCGGAATGGTCGATGTTGTACGCCTGCTCCAGCTTGGTCGCCTGAATGTTGAACTTGTCAAAGGTCGCGCACAGCTCATTGATGCGTGCTGCCTCCGTGGGCGCGCTGGCGGCCAGCATGTGCGTCTTTAACAGGCGCAGCATATCGTTGAATTCCTTCCGCGCCTCGCGCCGCGAAGCCTTGTTCTTCAGCAGCATGGCTTCCGTTATCTGCTTGCCGATTTTGACGATGGGGTTCAGGGAGGACAGCGGATCTTGGAAAATCATGGAAATTTTATCGCCGCGCAGCTTGTGCAGAACGTCCTCCGGCACGCGCAGCAAATCCTTGCCGTCGTAGAGGATCTCACCGCCCTCGACGATGGCATTGCCCGCCAGGATACCGATGACAGCCTTGGAGGTGACGGACTTGCCCGAGCCCGATTCGCCGACGATGGCCAGCGTCTTGCCGCGCTCCAGATCAAAGGAAATATCGCGCACGGCCTTCAGCGTGCCGCTGTTGGTGCGGAAGGCGACCTTTAATTTCTTTACCTCAAGAATCTTATCCATGCGTCAATCCTCCACTCCGCGCAGCGACGGGTTGAACGCGTCGCGCAGTCCATTGCCGAACAGGTTAAAGCAAATCATGAGCAGGGACAGAATGAGCGCCGGATAAATCATCAGGTGCGGGTAGTTCGTCCAGATGCTGCTGGCATCGGAAAGCAGCGTGCCAAGGGACGTCGTTTCGGCAGAACCCAATTTTACGATGCCCAGATAGCTCAGCATGCTCTCGGAGTTGATGACGCCCGGAATGACCAGCGCGCTGGATGTGATGATCGTGCCCAGAGAATTGGGGAAGATGTGCTTCCAGATGATGCGCCTGTCGCTCGCGCCCAGGGTGCGCGCCGCCATGACGTATTCCTGATTCTTGAAGCGGTAGAACTGCGTCCTGACGCGGTACGCGGTGCCTATCCACCCGGTCAAAACGAAGGCGAACAAAAGGCTCGGCACGGCGCCGACCTTCGCCGACAGGTGAATCTGGAACAGCGTCGCCACGATGATGAAGGGAACGCCCGACAGAATGTCGCTGATGCGGTCGAGGATAAGGTCCACCACGCCACCGTAGTAGCCCTGCACCGCGCCGTAGATCGCGCCGATGAAGAAGTTGATGACGGACACGCACACGGCGACCAGAAGGCTTAATTTGATACCGCCCGCCATGCGCAGGGCAAGGTCATAGCCCTGGCTGTCCGTGCCCAGGAAATAGCTGGGCTCAAAGCCGTTCTTATAACGGTAATAGTTGTAGTACAGAACGCGCACCTTGTACTGCGCGGTCTCGAACGTGCCGCCGCCCGCGTACTCATAATAGATGAGGTTGCCGGCCGCGTCGCGCTTGTAGTTGTCTTCCAGCACGGTATCGGCCTCGTAGGAAAGCTCCTCGGCCTTGCCCTTTTCATTGATGCGCACGGGCGTGCTCTTCTTGGTCTTGTACCAGTTGTTGGCATCGCTCGCATCCACGTTGTAGCTGTTGTCCTCGACCAGGGGATAGAAGACATGGTAGCCGGTCTCCTGCTCCCACTGAAGAATCTTCTGATACTCGCCCTGCTCCAGGCTCAGGTACTTGAAGCCGACCTCAAGGTAGGTATCGATCTTGCCGGTAAAGTTCTTGGTGACTTTCTTGCCGGCCTTCTTTTCCACGGGGTCGCTGACGGAGAGCATGGGCTGGTAGTAGCTTTTTAGGCCGTCCCCGATGGTGACTTCACGGCCGTCATACGCCTCCGCGCCCACGCCGACGGCCACGGCCTTGAAAAGCCCCTTTTCGGAGAAGGCGCGGGTCGTGCCGCCGTCAAAAATGCCGTAGGGACGAAGGGAGAGCACCCGCGGCGCTTTCTTGGCGTAATAGGAATCCATAAAGCGGGAATCATAGCGGGTGTTGATGATGGGTGTCAAAAAGGCGAACAGCACCACGCAGATGATGATAACGGCCGCCGCCACGGAGGCATGGTTCTTGCGGAAGCGAATCCATGCATCCTTAAAATAGCCGATGGGCTTATCCTCAAATTTTTTATCGGCGATTCTCTCGCCGGTGTGTACGAATTCAAATGCTTCCTGGGGGATCTTGGAAGCCGCCGTATATTTTTCTGACATCTTACTTCTCCCCCATTCTGATTCTCGGGTCAATAAAGCCGTAGCTGATATCCACCACGATACCGGCCAGAAGGCCGATGAAGGTGTAGAAAATGCCGTCCATCATGAACACGTCATAGTCGAACAGCCGGATGGACTTGATGTACAGCTGGCCGACGCCGGGGATGGAGAAAATCTGTTCGATGATCATCGAGCCGCCCAGAATGCCGATGAAGCTGGAGATCAGCATCGGCAGGATCGGCACCATGGCGTTTTTCATGGCATGGCGGACGGTGGCCTGGCTGCGGCTCAGGCCCTTGGTGCGCGCAAGGAGCATATAATCGGAGGTCAGCGTTTCCGTCAGCTCCGCACGGGTGAAACGGCAAAGCCCCGCGATCTCGCCGAAGGAGAGCGCGAGCACGGGCGCGATCATGGAATAAAACATCTTCCATGTCATCCACGAGCCGCCCGCATCCGCCAAGGAATACACCTGAAGCGGAAGCCAGCCCAGCTTAAAGTACAGGAAATACTGCACCAGAAAAGCGTAGACGTAGCTTGGAATGGACACAAACAGCATGACCATCGTGCTGATAAACGAATCCTGCCACCTGTTTTTCTTGATGGCGGCAAAGATACCCAGCCCGATGCCCAGCGGAATGGAAAACAGAAGGGAATAGAGGTTGACCAGCACGGTTGGCAGCAGACGGTCTGTCAATACGTTCCAAGCCGGCTGACGGAATGCGATGTACCACGACGTGCCAAAGTCCCACTTTGTCACGATGTTCTTCAGATAGATGCCGAACTGCACCAGCAAAGGCTCATCATAGCCCAGCGCGGTCCAGCGCTCCTGAATGGCCGCGGCCTGCACCTTGTCGGTGGGCAGCTCGCGGGGCAGCATTCGGATCAGCACGAATTCCATTGTGGTGATGACGAACAACACAAAGAACATCAACAGAATTCGCTTGAGGACGTATTTTGTCATATCATCGTCTCCTTTGGCTGTTTTTGATAAGACCATGCCGCTGATATCCTCCCGTCAGGCGGTACAGAAACAGCCGAAAACCATGAGAGGGGGAGAAACCCTCCCTCCCTCATGGGTCTTCCGAACCGGTCTTATGCCTTTTTGCCGAAAGCCCCTGCGGGGGCTGCCCGAAGGGGCAGATGCGCCGCAGGGTCATTTCGGTCAAACGACATTACTCGTAGCTCAGCGCGTCGCCTTCTTCGGCAACGTACGCAGCCCACTCCGCGTCCGTGTAGTTGTACTTCATCAGACGCAGCTCACCGAAGCCATACATGATGTTGTATTCATCGGTGTAGTAGTCCAGCTGATAGCTCAGCAGGGAGCAGGCGGTGGTGCTGGCCAGCGGGATACGATAATACTTCTTGAGATAGAGCTCTTCCATCTGAGCGGTGATGTACAGCTTGGTCTTGAAGTCCGCATCGGTGTACTTGCCGGTGCCGACGAGCGCACGGGACCACTCCTGCCACGTCATGGTGACTTCCTCGCCGTTGACGGTCAGGGTCAGGGTCTCGACGGACGGATCCCAGCAGCCCGCTTCGTTGATGCTGTACTGCTCGGTGTCGCAATAGACCTGGAAGTTGCGGAACGGATAGAAGGCAGCGCCGCCCCATGCGCCGTAGCCGATGGCGTATTCGCCCTTGGCCACATCGCCGTAACGGTCGTTGATGTTGCCGACGGCTTCAAAGGTCAGCTTGCCGAAGCCGGAGCCTTCCAGCGCGGCGTTGATGTTCTTGGTCAGGATCTCGCACTGCTTGCTGTCGGGGGACTCGATGGAGCCCTTCTTCCAGCCGATGCGGATGACGATGTCCTGTCCCTCGGTGTACAGGCCGGCTTCGACCAGCTCCTTGCAGGCCTGAGTGAAGAGCTCCTTCGCCTGGGTCAGGTTGTAGCCGTTGATGGACTGATAGGCATCCTTCAGGGTCGCATAGGGCGTGCCCTCGCCGTATTCAACGCCGTAGAGGTTGCAGATGGCCTGCATCGCCTCGTCGGAGTTGCGGTAGGAGGAAGTCGGGTCATTGTACACGTCGTAGTAGTACAGGGTGTTCATCAGGGAGTAGGACGGCTTGTAGCCCTCGGTCGCGGTGACATACTCGGCGCGGTCGATGGCCAGGCTCATGGCCTTGCGGAAGTTCACGTTGGACAGGACCACGGAATTGGTATTGCCCTTGGATTCGTCCATGGTCTTTAAGTTATCCAGACCGCAGTTGAAGAAGAAGGACATGGTGTAGGTCTCGTCCACCTTGTACAGCCGGTCGGAGGAAGCGAAGGTCACCAGCTCCTCGGCGGAGGGGGTCCAGTCGCTCAGCTCGCCCTTTAAGAACGCCTGCTTCGCGGCGGCTTCGTCCATCACATCGACGATGACGGAGGTGGTCATGTACTGCTGCACGGATTCGCCGTCCACCAGGAAGTCGGTCATGGACAGGAGCGTGCCGTCTTCCTGCTTCTCATAGCCGAACCAGTTCTCGTTCTGGACGAAGACCATCTGCTTGTCGGGCTGCAGGGAAGCGATCTTGTACGGGCCGTAGGACATGGTGTTGGCCATGGTGGTGCCGTAGTCGGTGGTGGTCAGCGAGCCGGTGGTGTCGATGCCCGCTTCGTAGTAGGGCTTGTACACCAGCCAGTTGCTGGTGCAGGAGGTGAGGAAGTAGTTGATATCGATGTACTGGGCGTTGACATAGCGGATGGTGTAGTCGTCCACCTTGTAGCAGCCCACGGTGCTGTCATAGTCGCACACCGGATATTCACGCGCATAGACCATGTAGCCCACAGCCTCGGCTTCGCTCTCGCCCCAGTCAGCCACGGCGGTGATGACCTTCACGATGAGGTCATAGCTCTCGTCCGTCAGGGCGACGCGGCCGTTCTCGTCCGCCATCGCCAGCAGGGCGTTATAGGCGTCCACGCCGAAGTAGGCTTCGCCGTAACCTTCCACATAGTACGCCAGCGTCTTGGAGCCGAGCCAGGTCAGGGCGTCCTTGAGCGCCACGTAGACCGGATAGCCCTCGGCGGTCTTGTAGGTGCCGTCCTCGCCCTTGACCAGATCGCTCATCTGGTAGGCGTAGGCGCTGCTGCCGTAGTTGTCGATGTAGGCGACGGAGCCGGCGCTGTAGTACGCCATGCCGCCGGCCACGGCGGACTCGCCCGCGTAGTAGAGGTTGGCGCGGTAGTTCTTCATCGCCGGGTCAAGCAGGCGCTGCATGGAGTAGATGTAGTCGTCGGCGGTGATGGCCTCGCCGTTTTCCCACTTGGCGTCGGGGTTGAGCTTGAGCTCAAACACATAGCCCTTTTCGGCGGTCTCGACGGTGTCGCCCTGCTTGAGGGCAACGCCGTACCTGGTCAGGTCGTCACGATGCGCGGCGGTCACGTCCTCGATGGAGGTGGCCATGTAGTAGATCCACTGATAGATGCCGTTCTCGGAGTCCAGAATGGACATGGTGCAGAACGGAGAGGACAGGTAAGTGGTCAGGATGGAGTCGTCGTCGCTGGTTTCCCAGGTGTGGGGGTTCCAGTTGTTGCCGAGCGCGGAGGTGTAGGTGTGATACGTGTAGGTATCCGGCACCTTGGCGGCTGCTGCTGCGGCGGCTTCGGCGGCCTCCTTCGCGGCGGTCTCAGCGGCGACCTGTGCGGTCAGCTCGTCCACCTTCGCGTTGAGCGCGGTGATCTGGTCATTGAGGCTGGTGATTTCGGTGTTTTTCTTCGACACGACAACACCGAAGACAACGCCGACGACCACGACCACAGCGACAAGAAGAATCCACATCTTTTTGACGGTCATGATTCGTTTCTCCTTCTCTTTTGATTTTTCTGCACGGCAGAGAGCCACTCTCCGGCCGTTGTGCTGATAGCACCGCAGATGGTTAACAAAACCATTATACCAATCCGTGAAAAAATTGTAAAGAACCTTTGAACAAAAAACCGCGCCGAAACATTACATTTCCGTAACATTTGCCGATCTGCCGCGCCTTTTTTTGCCCTGTCTGAACAACTCCGCGGAGGGGGAGGGGAAAAAGCGGCGCACGGCGGATGACGCTCAGAGCCGATGCGCCTTCACCCATTCGAGCAGCGCTTCATAGCCCATTTCCCCCGAAGCGACGCCGAGCCCCGCCCCGACGACATCCCCGTTCGTGCAGTCCATGCGGATGCCGTTGACTTCGAGGAAGGTCAGCATCACATACATGCCGATTCGCTTGTTGCCGTCCGTAAAGGCGTGATTGGCAATGAGCGTAAAGCCAAGCCTCGCGCCCTTCTCCTCCTTGGTCGGGTACAGCTCCCGCCCGTCAAAGGTCTGATAGATGCCCTCCAGGGCGCTGTCGAGCAGCCCGAAATCACGCACATCGGCGCTCCCGCCCGTCTCCGCGATGATGAGCTGATGCAGCAGCAAAACCTTCTCTCTGGAAAACCGAATCACTTTGCCAGCTCCTCAAAGGCGGGCTTGTACTTTTTCAGGATGCGGGCGGCGATGACGTCGATTTTCTCATCGTCGGTCATGTCGAAATACGGCGCGGAGTCCATATCGACCAGCAGGTACTTGGGCTTGTTGTTCTTGAAAATGACCGCCGTGCCCTGAGCGTCCGCGATGCGCGTCACGCGGGAGAAATTCTGATACGCATCCGTCATGGAAACGATGGTGTTCGTGTTGATGGTCATTCTTATCACCTCAACCGTAGTATAGCATGAATCATAGCTTGGATTCAAGCGCTTCCGCTCGTAAAAGCCGCCAGTCCGAGGGAGGGAGGGAAAAAATCCGTCCCCGTCCCTGCCCCTGCCCGCTGACCACTGCCCACTGCCCACTGCCCGCTGCCCGCTGACCCCCGTCCCCGCAACACCGTATAGATTCGGCATATATCCCGCTGATTCCTGCCGATTTTCGGATTTTTGAACATAATTCCTTGCATTTCTTCCAAGCGCCGTTATGCATCGCTTTTTCTTTTCGATTCTTTCCAAAACGCCCGATTTCTCGTTTTTCCGTATATTTTTACGATGAGGGGGCGGCGGACGGCTCCCGCCGTCCGCGTGTCCGTGCTTTTCTCTCTACTCTCTCTCTTTTTAACCTAACCTTACCTGACCTATCCTAACCTAACCTGTGGCAACCAGACGCGGCGTTTTGACAACCAACATTCATATATAGAAGAAACGCTGTCCGAACTTGGTCAGCCAAGTGACAACCAAGCGTCATCCCAGAAACGAGCCGTGTCCGCACTTCGGTTGTCAACTGTCAACCAGGTGACGACCAATGTCCGCGAATCGACAACCAAATGACAACCAGGAAACGACCGGCAAACGCAAAACGACAACCGAAAAGCGCCATGCCGAAGGCATGACGCAAAAGTGTAAACAGACTTTGGTATGAACTTCTCCGTCAAACAATATCAACGGGCGCGTTTTTTGCTCATTGTTTCTCAGGAAAAACAGAACACGGTTCGGAGGATGCCCGATGATATGCCGCAGCAGATGCTCCGTCATGCGCCCGTTCTTTGCGCGGGGGTGCGTCCCTCATCAATCCTGAAGATTGATTCGTTTGATTTCATCCATGCTGACCTTCGGATTCCTGTTCATATCCAGCAGGCCGTTGACCTCCTGGAAGACATCCGTAAGCTGGGTGTAGCAGTACCCGCGGCAGGCGGGCAGGTGCTTGACGGCGGCGGTGATGGCCTCAAAGCGCTTGAGGAAGCTCTCCTCATCCTGAGCGGCGCCGTTATAGCCCCAGTTATCGCCGCCCGAATCCTTCTGCAGGGCGATGCCGCCGTACTCGGTCAGCAGCATGGGCTTGCCGTGGTGATCGTAGCCGACCGCGGTGCTCATCTTGGCGCCGTCCGGCGCGCCGTCCCGCATGCTCTCGGCCGTGGCGTATTCGGGGCGGAGCTGCTCCGGCCACGCCGTATAGTCATGCACGGTGAACAGGTCGGTCGCGGCATTTTCCCAGCCGTCGTTGCCGGACACAAGGCGCGTGCCGTCCAGAGAATGCACCAGATGATAGAGCAGATCCGAAAGCGCTCCGGCTTCCCTGTCCGTTTCGATGAAGGGCACGCCCCACGACTCGTTGAGGGTCGCCCATGCGATGAGGCAGGGGTGGTTGTAGTCCCGCGCAATGGCCTCGGAGAGGTCGCGCATCATGCCGCGCTTTTCCCTGTCCGTCAGCCAGTAGGCGCTCGGCAACTCGCCCCAGACGACCAGCCCCAGCCTGTCCGCCCAATAGAGGTAGCGCGGGTCCTCGAACTTCTGATGCTTCCGCGCACCGTTGTAGCCCATGCGGATGGTCAGCTCGACGTCCCTGCGCAGCGCGTCGTCGCTCGGCGCGGTCAGCAGGCCGTCTGGCCAATAGCCCTGATCCAGGATCAGGCGCTGGGTGAAGGGAGCATTGTTCAGCAGCACATAGCCGTTCACCACGCGGATGTCGCGCATACCGAAGTATGTTTTCACCGTGTCGCAGACAGCGCCGTTCACGCCCGTTTCGATTGTCAGGTCGTACAGATCGGGGTGGTCGGGATGCCATGTATGGAAGCCCTCCAGCAGCTCGTTGTGCCTAAGGAACAGCTCAGCCCGCACGAGGCGGTCGGTCGTCACGGCGACCTCCTGCTTGGCGGCAACAACGCCCTTGAAGGAGGCGGTCAGGCGGACAAAGCCGTCCTTTGGCAGCTCGTTGAGGGTCAGCTCCGCATAGAGAGAGCCGCTCTGTAAGCGGGGCGTCAGACGGAGATCAACGGGATAGTATTCCCCCACGCCCTCCAGCCAGACGCTCTGCCACAGGCCGCTCATGGGCGTATACCAGCACGCAAACGGCTCAGGGCGGAAGCTCTGCTTGCCGCGGGGCTGGTCAAAGTCCAGCCTGTCCTCGCAGCGGACATACAAGGTATATGCTTTGTCTTCCTCGGTCAAATCGGTGACGTCAAAGGAAAACGGGGTGTAGCCGCCCTCGTGACCGCCCAGATACTGCCCGTCCAGCCAGACATCGGCGCGGTAATCCGCCGCCCCGAAGTGCAGCAGACGGCGGAGGGGACGAAGCGCCCCGGATACGGTGAATGTCCTTGCATACCAGATGACGTCGCAGTGCTCCTTGTCCTTGACGCCGGACAGCTCGCTCTGATACGCGAAGGGGACTTCGATGGTCAGCGGCAATGCAGCGCCCCGATACCACTTGTCCCTGCGGCCGACATTCTCCCTGTCAAAGCCGAAATGCCATGCGCCGTTCAGGGTCTGCCATGCGCTGCGCTCCCTGTCCGGTCTCGGATGCTCAAAGCGTAAGGGTTTTTGTTCCATAATTTTCCTCCGATGATTGTTTCAGATGCCTGCTTTTTCGTGTAAAGCGTTTACATAGTCTGTATGCTCCCACGGCAAATCGACGTCCGTGCGCCCGAAGTGACCGTAGGCCGCCGTCTGCCGGTAGATGGGGCGGCGCAGGTCAAGGCGTCTGATGATGGCGTCCGGCCGCATATCAAAGACCTCGCCGACGATTTCGGAAAGCCGCTCGTCCGGCAGGCGACCCGTGCCGAAGGTATCCACCGTGAAGGAGACGGGCTGCGCCACGCCGATGGCATAGGCCAGAGCGACCTGACACTTCCGCGCCAGCCCCGCCGCCACCACGTTTTTCGCCGCGTGACGGGCTGCATAGGCCGCCGAACGGTCCACCTTGGTCGGATCCTTGCCGGAGAACGCGCCGCCGCCGTGCGGGGCATAGCCGCCGTAGGTGTCCACGATGATCTTGCGCCCCGTCAGGCCGCTGTCCCCCGCAGGGCCGCCGATGACAAAGCGGCCGGTGGGGTTGACATAATACTTGGTCTCCTTCGTCAGAAGGCCGGCGGGAATCTCGTGGCGGATGACCTCCTCCATCATCGCCCGCTCGATTTCCTCATGGGAAACGTTCTCATCGTGCTGGGTGGAGATGACCACCGCGTCCACGGAGACGGGCTCGCCGTCCTCGTAGGCGACCGTCACCTGCGCCTTGCCGTCCGGCCGCATGAAGGGGCAGATGCCCTGCTTGCGGACATACGCCATGCGGCGGGTCAGGCGGTGCGCCAGAGCCAGCGCCATCGGCATCATTTCGGGCGTTTCATCGCAGGCATAGCCGAACATCATGCCCTGATCCCCCGCGCCCGTCTCCTCCTGAGCGGCGCCACGGGTCTCCAGCGCCGCGTTCACACCCTGCGCAATGTCCGGCGACTGGTCGTGCAGGGCGGTCAGCACGCCGCAGGTGTGGCCGTCAAAGCCCTTCTTGGCGCGGTCGTAGCCGATTTCCGTCACCACCTGCCGGACGATGTCCTGAACGGGCACATTGGCGCTCGTCGTCACCTCGCCCATCACCATCACCAGACCCGTCGTCGCGCAGGTCTCGCACGCCACACGCGCCAAAGGGTCCTGCTGAAGAATCGCGTCCAGAATCGCGTCCGAGATCTGGTCGCAGATTTTGTCGGGATGCCCCTCCGTCACGGATTCGGAAGTAAACAGCTTTCTCATGCAAAGTCCTTTCCGATGCAACCGCATCTGTTTGCTGTGCTGAATACCCGTCCTCCGCAAAAAAATTCGCTTGCAGCGCAAGGCTCAAGCGAACAAACCACCGTTTCTTTGCGCCTTATCTGCCAACGCGTCGCCGCGCTGCTGGAATTAGCACCTTGCACCTGTCGTGCCGGTTGCCGGGCTTCATCGGGCCAGTCCCTCAGCCGCTCTGGATAAGGTATTCAGTTCGGTGGATATTATAGCGTGTTCCGCACGGGATGTCAATACGCCGAAAAAGAATTCAGAGCGAGAGGATGTTATTCATAAAACATTAACGAAACGGGAACAGAGAGCGGGAGCATGCCGCATCCCCGCTCTTTGCATTTCATCCCTGCCTGCCGTCATTCCTCCAGCAGCAGAGCCTTCAGCGCCTCCGCGGCGGCGGCTTCGTCCGGTCCGTCGCACTGGATGGTGACGTTCTCGTCCACAAAGCCCAGGGAAAGAAGGCCGAGCATGGACTTGGCGTTGATTGTCCGACGGCCGTACAAAATCATCAGCCGCGCCTCAAAGCGGCCGGTAACGGAAACAAGATGCTCGACCCGCGCCCGCGTGAACGGGGTGTTGCGGGGCATTAAAGAAAGCTGAATCAAAAGCCTCACTGACCTTTCGTAGATTGCTGTTCCAAAATCATTGCCATCAGCCTTTGCAGCCGATGGTGAACGCCGGATTTGCCGATGGGGGGCTGCAAAAGCGCGCCGAGCTGCTCTAAGGACGCATCGGGGTTGAGCATCCGCGCCCGCGCAATGTCCTGTAAGCCCCTGGGCAGCGCGCCCAGCCCGTTTTTCAGGGAATAGTCCCGAATCAGCGCCGTCTGTTTTTCGGCGGCCTGAAGCTGCTTTTTGACGTTGGCCGTATCGCAGTTCAGGGCGCGGTTGGCCTGCCCGCGCACGGAGCGCCGGATGCGGATGGCCTCCATATCCAAAAGCGCCTTGGGCGCACCCATCAGCGCCAGCAGCGCCGCCACTTCATCGCCCGTTTTCACATAAACGACCGTGCTGCCCCTGCGCAGGACGGTGTGCGCCGTAACGCCGCATTTTTCAAGGATGGAGCAGAGCGCCTCCGCCCGCTCCCCGCTCGCCGCGGTAAATTCGATGCGGTAGCCCTTTTCGGGGTTGTCCATCGCCCCCGCGCCCAAAAACGCGCCGCGCAGAAAGGCTTGACGGCAGCACC
The DNA here is from genome assembly GCA_963626285.1 of bacterium. Lineage (GTDB taxonomy): Bacteria > Bacillota > Clostridia > Christensenellales > Aristaeellaceae > CAVDRM01. The sequence goes on from CAVFWQ010000001.1 coordinate 67,345, forward strand.
TTTTTGATAGGGCGGCACGCGGCACGCCGCGAAACACATCGCCCGTCTCGCCCGCCTTCAGCATATGCAGGGCGATTAAAAGCCGCCTTGCCTCCTGCTCCTGAACCGTCAGGGTCAGTATCCTGCGCCCGCCCAGACGCGGGTTGATGTGGTACTGCACCACGGGGAGCATATTCAGCCTGTATTTAAGGAGCAGAAAGATGCGCTTGGCCAGCGCCGCGTTTTCGACCGCGTACCGCACCTGCACGCGCCCGCCGCCCTTTAAGATGAGCGACCCGCGAGCCTGCGTCAGGGCGCTCAGCTCGCTCAGCATGCAGCAGGGCTTTTCGGGCTTTCCGTGCATCAGCTCCTGCTTCACCTGCTCGGAAAAGGTCATTTCTTTCGCCCCACGATGCGCACCTCCGGCTCCAGGGAAACGCCGGACATTGTAAGCACGCGCTCCCGCACCTGACCGACCAGCGCCAAAATATCGGAAGCCGTCGCATGGCCTTTGTTGACGATAAAGCCCGCGTGCTTTTCGCTGACGGCGGCATCGCCGACCGAAAAGCCCTTGAGCCCCGCCTGCTCTATCAGCGCGCCTGCAAAATGCCCTTCGGGACGCTTGAAGAACGAGCCTGCGCTCGGATACTGAAGCGGCTGCTTATCGCGCCTGCGGGCATTCAAATCGTTCATGGTGCTGCGAATCGCTTCTTGATCGCCAAGGCGCAGGGAAAGCACTGCCTCCAGCACGAGGCCGCCCGTTTCCATGACGCGGCTGTGCCGATAGGAAAAGGCCATTTCATCGCCGGACAGCACGCGAAGCGCTCCGTTTTCCAAGACCGTTGCCTGACGGACGACCTGCTTCATTTCGCCGCCGTATGCGCCCGCGTTCATGAACACGGCGCCGCCCAAAGAGCCGGGAATGCCGCCCGCAAATTCAAGGCCGGTCAGCCCCTGCTCCAAGGCCGTACGCGCAAGGGCGCTCAGCATCGCGCCTGCCTGTGCGCGAATCTCGCAGCCCTGAACAACGATATCGGCAAAATCCTCTCCCATGTGCAGCACAAGCCCCTCGATGCCGCCGTCGCGCACAAGGAGGTTGCTGCCGTGCCCCAGCACAAGCACGGGGGTATCCGTCTCCCGGGCGGCCTTGAGGCAGGCGCTGATATCCCCGACAGAGCGGACGGAAACGAAATAATCCGCGCATCCGCCCACACGCAGGGTTGTTTGCTGCGACATCGGAACGTTTTGACGGCAGATAAGGTCGGGCGCATAGGTCTTCAGCGCCTGCAAAAAGCTCATGGAACGGTCTCTCCTTCGCAATTCGACTTTTATTATACCAAAAAATACACACGGAGGCAAGCGCTTCCGTGTATATTTAACAGAATGTTTACAATAAAGTGTTACCGCACGGTCGGATATGCCAGCAGATATTCTTCGCCGTCCAACGAAAGCACGAAGCCGTCCGCGGGGAGCAGGGCCGTTTCACCGGCCTTCAAGCGCATCGCCCCGTCCTGCCACGTTATTTCTCCGTCCGACAGCGCCGTCAGGATGGAAAAACGCCGCGTGTCCGATAAAAGCGCCATGCCTCGGCAGCGCTTCAGCCGCTCCAGGCCGAAATAAGGGGTGTCCAGCAGGCGCTCACGGCAGCCTGCCGAATCGTCCCGCACAATCACCGCCTGCACCGCGTTCGGGCAGAGCTTGACGTCCGTCACGTCCAGCGCCTTGTCAAGGTGCAGCGCCCGCTTACGGCCGTCCTTATCGCGCCGCTCCCAGTCGTAAAAGCGGTAGGTCACATCGCTGGACTGCTGAATTTCATACAGCAGGATGCCCTTGCCGATGGCGTGCACCATGCCGGAGGGGATAAAGTAGGTCTCCCCTTCCCTGACAGCGACCGAGCGCAGGCATTGCTCCACCGCCGCGCCCTGCACGGAGGCTTCGCGGAGCTGCGCACGGGTCGTGCCCGGCTGAACGCCGTAGATGAGCCGGGCGTCCGGCTCTGCCCGCAGGATGACCCACGCCTCCGTTTTGCCGAGCTTTTGCTCGACACGGGCGGCATAATCGTCATTCGGATGCACCTGAACGCTCAGCGTGTCCCGCGCATCCAAGAGCTTCAAAAGCAGCGGGAACGCGCCGGAGACGGCCGTGCCCGTCAGCGCTGCGCCGTGCCGCACAATGAGCGTCGGCAGGGGCGTGCCGCTTTTATCGCGGCTTTCAAGCCCGGGGATGGCGCTGACCTCCAGCGCCTCGCCCGTCCGAGCATCGGGGATGCTTTTTCCGAACACCCGCGCAAGCCCGTCGCCGCCCCACGGGGTCGCCGCGCCGAAGCGATAGGCAGGGGTCATTTTGATTGGCGGAAGTGACATGGCAGCTCCTTTCCAAAAAGAACGGAGAGAGCGTAAAAACGTAATACGCTAACGGTTTTGACAAATTTTCAGCATCGGAGCGATGCGGATCACTTCGCCGCCAGCTTTAAGATGGCATAGGTGAAAATCCGCAGATTCTTTTTCAGGCTGTCAACGGAGATATATTCATCCGCCTGATGCGCCATTTCCTGTTCGCCGGGGAAGAGCGCGCCGAAGGCCACGCCTTCCTCCAGGCATTTGGCGTAGGTGCCGCCGCCGATGGCAAAGGCATAGCCCGGCTGCCCCGTCACCTCGGTGTAGGCGCTCAGGAGGCTCTGCACCAGCTCGCTGTCCGCGTCCACATAGTGCGCGTCATGGCCGCCCAAGCCGACGACCCGCACATCGGGCAGGCTGCGGCCGATCATCTTCACCAGCGCATCGGGGTCAGCCAGAATGGGGCAGCGGATATCCAGGGTGGCAAAGACCTTGTCCCTGTCCACGCGGATGATGCCCATGCTGCACGTCAGCTTGCCGGACACCTTGTCCTCCATCTGAATTTTCAGCCCCTCGCCGTCATAGGTCAGGCCGATCTTGTCCGCCAGCGACGCCAGCATGCCCTTCACGCCCAGCTTTTTCAGCACCAGCAGCATCTGCCCGATGGCGTTGCGGCCATACTCCGGCATGGCGGCATGACCCGGAACGCCCTCCGTATGGATGCGGACAGCGCCGTCTTCCACCCGCGCATCAACGGGGAAGCCGAAATCCGTGCCGTTGATCCGGTCTGCCAGCGCCTGACCGCCCGCGACCACGGCGACGGCCTGACCGGGGATGACGTTGTAGCGCTCGCCCACGTTGAAAGACAGCACCTCCAGCCCGCTGCGGTCGTTTTCGCCGTGCAGCTCGACATGCAGGCCACCCTTTTCAATGTTGATGAGCGGGTAATCCGCGTCCGGAGAAAAGCCCTGACGCGGCATTTCGACCTTGGTCTTGTAATAATCGATATCCGCCCAGCCGCTCTCCTCGTCCGTGCCGAGGATGAGGCGCACCTTGCGCTTTAAGGGAACGCCGGAAAGCTGCACGGCCTTCATCGCATACAGCGCCGCCGCAACGGGACCCTTGTCGTCCGCCGTGCCGCGGCCGAAGATTTTCCCGTCCGAAATCTCGGCGGAAAAGGGCTGCTTCGTCCAGCCGTCGCCCACGGGGACGACATCCAGGTGCCCCAAGATCGCCAGCGCGTCTTTCGTATCTCCCTCGCCCAAATCGGCATGGCCGGCATAGCCGTCCACGTTCTCCGTCCGAAAGCCCAGCTCCTCGCAGGTCTTCAGCGCCAGATCCAGCGCCTCCCGCGCCGGACGGCCAAAGGGTGCGCCGTCCTCCGGCTCTCCCTTCACGCTCGGCACGCGAATCCACTTGCACAAGGTATCCAGCATGGGCTGCTCCAGGGACGCGATGATTTTCTCCATATCCTGCATAGGTCATATCCTCCTTATTCATTCACGGCGTCTGCCAAACGCCTCATTCCCTCTTCCAGCTGCGCGCGCGGGCAGCCGAAGTTGACGCGCACAAAGCCGTCCCCTTCCCTGCCGAAGAACGTGCCGGACGTGAACGCCACGCCGTGCGCAGCGGCCTTCTGCATGATTTCCTCGGTCGTCAGGCCGTAGGCGGTCATATCCAGCCACGCCAGATAGGTCGCCTCCACGGGGGTCATTTGAGCCTTGGGGAGCAGACGGGCGACCATGCCCCTGAGCGCCTCGGCATTGTCTTTCAGATATATCAGCAGCGCGTCCAGCCAGTCATCGCACCGCAAATAGGCGGCGCGGGTCGCGCAGAGGGCGAAAATGTTGCCGCAGGCCGCGCCGGTGCGCCGCAGTTCGTCCTTCATCCGCTCCAGCACTTCCTTGTTTCTGGAAATGGCCATTGCCTGCTGAAGCCCGGCGATGTTGAAGGTCTTGCTGGCGCTCATGAAGCACAGCGCCTTGTCCTCCGGCGCGGCCAACTCCAAAATAGAGACGAAGCGATGGGGCGCATACACGAACTCCGCATGGATCTCATCCGCCACCAGCACGGCATCGTAGGCGCGGATGAGGGAAAGCACCCTTTGAAGCTCCTCCTTCGTCCAGACGCGGGAAACGGGGTTATGCGGGCTGCAAAGCAGCACCAGCTTAACGCCGCTCTTTAAAATCTCCTCCAGCCTCGCAAAGTCGATGAAGTAGCGCCCGTTTTCGTCCTTTTTCAGTTCGCAGCGCTCCGTCACGCGGCCGTTATCCTCAACGGAACAATAGAAAGGGCCGTAGACGGGCGTGAAAATGCACACGCGGTCGCCCTCTTTGCTGAAGGCGCGGACGGCGTTGCGCAGCCCCGTCACCACGCAGGGCATCATCGCCGTCTCCTCCGGCTTCAAAGCGATGGCATGGCGGCGCATGACAAAGTCGCACAGCGCCTGCGCGTCCTCCTCCCCCGCCATGGTATAGCCGTAGCAGGGATGGGCGGCGCGTTCTGAAACAGCCTGACGAATCGGCTCTGCGCACGCAAAGTCCATATCGGCGACCCACAGCGGAATCGTGTCCCCGGGGCAGACCAATGCGTCATCCCATTTTTCGCAGGCGGTGTTCCGCCTGTCCAAGCCCTTGTCGAAAAACTCCCGATTGTACATTACTGCTTTGCTCCTTCATGCATACACTTGAGAACCCAGAAGCCGCCGCTTTTGTCAACGGCCTCCACATCGGAAAACAGCGTGCGCAGATATTTTTCGGCGCTCTGCGCTCCCTGCTGCCTGCGAATGACAATGAACAGCGCGCCGCCAGTCTTCAGCCGTCCGGCGCTTTCCTTAAACAGCCTGTAAATAACGTCCTTGCCGGCGCGGATGGGCGGATTGGTGAGGATAAAATCAAATGCCCCATCCACCTGCTCAAGCCCGTCGCTTTCGACGACCTGAACCGAAACGCCGTTGCGCACGGCATTTTCTTGAGCGAGCGCCAGCGCCCTTGTGTTGACGTCCGACAGCACCGTTTCCGTCTGATAGCGCTTGGCGATGCTGATGCCGACCGCGCCGAAGCCGCAGCCCAGATCCAGCACCCGTCCGAAAAGCGGCGGCAGCGCCTGCAAAAGCGTCCGTGTGCCGAAATCGACCTCTCCGCGGGAAAAAACGCCGGAATCAGTCGCAAAAAAAAGCGCCTGCCCGCGATAGGAAAAAGCGCACTCGGCGGGACGGCTCCTGCTGTCCGGCTCACGCGCAAAATACTGCTGGCTCATTCCTTCATGCGCGCCGCTGCATAGAGCGCGGCGGCTTCCTCCTCGCTGAGTTCTCTGTACTGCCCCTCGGAGAGCGTTTCATCCAATGCAAGCGGACCGAAGGACAGGCGCTTGAGCGCCAGCGTTTCATGGCCGACGGCATGGAGCATCCGCTTCACCTGATGGAATTTTCCCTCCGACACTGTGATTTTCGCCGTATCGGGCGAAAGGATCTGAAGCAGGGCAGGCAGGGCGTCAAAGTCCTTAAAATGAAGCCCCTCGGAAAAGGCTTTGCAGTCCTCCTCCCTGAGCGGCGTGTCCGTTTTCGCCAGATAGACCTTTTTAATGTCGGACTTGGGCGACAAAAGCCTGTGCGCCAGCATCCCGTCCGTGGTCAAAAGCAGCAGGCCGGTCGTGTCCTTGTCCAGCCGTCCGATTGGCATACACCCAAGCGTCCCGTAAACCGGCGGGAGGATGTCCATCACCGTGCGCTGCCGCCTGTCGTCCGCCGCCGTCAGCACGCCGGAGGGCTTGTTCAGCATCAGATGCCTTGTAAGGCGCGTGTCCAGCGCCTTTCCGTCCACCAAAACGTCGCGCCCGTCCGTATGCGCGGAGGGGTCGGTGACCTTTTCCCCGCCGACCGTCACGCGCCCCGTGCGGACCAGCCGCTGCACCTGAGTCCTTGTGCCGACGGCAAGCAGGCAAAGCAGTCTGTCAAGCCGCATCCTTTTCCTCCAGCCGTACGCAGAGCCGCGCCGTGCGCCATTTGCGCACGATGAAGGCAGGGCAATAAAGGAAGAGGAAAATCAGCGCCAAATAGACCGCCATTTCGTTGCTCATCAGCGTTTTCAGCCTGTCCATCGCATCCATCGCCAGCGACATGAAGCCCTTGTCAAACGAAAGGTCGAGAACGGCCGCCATTCCCAGCACAGCCGCCCATGCGAGCAGGGCGGGAAGCGCCAGAGAGAAATTCGTCAGGGAAAGGCGGAAAAGCGCGCCCCCGTTGTTCTTTTTGATGCGTTTAGCCTGCGCCCCGTTCGGAAAATAGTCCAGCAGCCTGTCCCGATGCCAAAGGAGCGCCAGCACAAGGGCAAACAGCATCAGCGCCAGAAAAAGCAGCGCCGCGCCGCGGTCATAGCTGCCGCCGACCAGCGCGCCGAGCTGCTTTAAGATGCTCAGCGACTTAAAATTGCCGATGAAAAAAATGTACAGCCATGCGCCCGCCGTCACCAAAAAGAGCAGCAGCGCGGGCAGCACCCGAAAGAGCCGCCAAAGCCCGCGCATGACGGACGCGCCGTAGGAAAAGCCCTGTCCGCCGCTCCCGCAGATTTTTTTGCATTGATGCAGCCGAAACAGGCGCTCCGGCCAGCAGAGCAGCAGAAAAAGAAGCAGCGAAGCACCCATGCGGATGCCAAGCGCCGCCTGTCTGGAAACGGAAAGCCCGTCCGTCCAGCCCGCAAACAGAAGGGGCGACAGCGCCAGAAAGCGCACCGCAACAAACAGGAGGGTCAGCAGAAGCATTTTCGCCGCATTGACCCCCTGCATCGCCTGTTCCTGCTCCCGCATCCTGCATGCCCTCCTTTTTTCGTTCCTATATTATAGCGAAACGGCATGAAAAAAGCAACAGAAAAGCACGGCCTTCCACGGAAATCAATTTTCAGAATAATTATTCATTCAAGGCGGAAGTTTTCTTAAAATCTATGATTTTTCATCATGAAAAACCTACTTTTCGGCGATTTATGCTGCAAGCAAAAGTGCAAAACGCATAGATATTCACAAAATTGATTTCCGTGACGGCCTTCAATGAAAAGCCGCGCTTTCATGCTCATTTCAGTACGGAAACGGCATCCAGAATGGTCTTCTCGTGCGCCTCCATGCCGTATTTATCCACCTCGGCCTTGTTCTTTTCGCCGTGGGTGAGGCAGCCGGCGCCGCCGATGCAGCCGCCGATGCAGGCCATGCCCTCGATGAAATTCGCGTCCAAGGCGTTCCTGCTCTTTTTGAGCAGCGCCAGCTTGCAGGCTTCGATGCCGTCGCAGGCGCAGGGCTTTAAGTCAAATTCGATGTTCTGCTCCTTGAGCCCCTCCTGCACGGCGTCGGTCAGGCCGCCGCTCCTTGCGAAAATGCGGCCGTAGTAGGAGGCGTTGTCCAAAAGCTCCTCCGAAAGGGTGGTGATGTCGATGTCGCGGCTGTCAAAGAGCGCCTGGAGCTCTTCAAAGGTCAGCACCGCGTCGATATAGGGCTTCACGGTGTCCAGCTGCGCCTCGGCCTTTTTCGCCGTGCAGGGGCCGATGAACACGGTCTTTGCATTCGGCGTATTGTCCTTGATGTACTTGGCCAGCGCCGCCATCGGGGACAGGTTGTGCGACACATAGGGCAGAAGCTGCGGGAAGGCGCTCTTTACATAGCTGACGAACGCCGGACAGCAGGAGGATGTCAAAAAGCCCTTCTCCGCCAGCTCCTTTGATTCGGTCTGCGCCACCATGTCCGCGCCCAAGGCGGCCTCCACCACGGTGAAAAAGCCCAGCGCCTTGAGGCCGCTGATGACCTGCCCTAATTTGGCGTACCTGAACTGGCTGGAGATGGACGGCGCAACGAGGGCGTAAATCTTATAATTCCTGTTCTGCTCGCTTTTTTTAATCAGGTCGATGACATTCAGGATAAAGGACCTGTCCGTGATCGCCCCGAACGGGCACTGATACACGCACGCGCCGCAGGCAATGCATTTTTCGTTGTCGATGGCCGCGGCCTTTTCCTCGTTCATGGAGATGGCCTTCACCTTGCAGGCATTCTGGCAGGGGCGCTTGCGGCTGACGATGGCCGTATACGGGCAGACCTTGGCGCACGCGCCGCACTCCACGCACAGGTTCTTGTCGATGTGCGCCACATGGTTGTGGTCAAAGGAAATGGCCTTGCGGCGGCAGGCGTCCTCGCACCTGTGCGCCAAACACCCGCGGCAGGCGTTCGTCACCTCATAGCCGCCCACGGGACATTCGTCACAGGCGATGTCGATGACCTGAATGACGTTCGGATTTTCACTGCTGCCGCCCATGGCCATCTTGACGCGCTCGCCCAAAATCGCCCGTTCCTTATAAACGCAGCAGCGCATGGTCGGTGTTTTGCCCGGCACGATGATTTTGGGAATGTCCATCACATTCTCCAGCAACGTATTGCGCCAGGCCTGCCGTGCGACCTCGCGCAGCACCTTGTATTTCAAATGCTGTACTTTTGTGTCAAATTTATACATATTCAGCCCCCTTGGTGGTCGTTGATCGATGCGCCGCCGTCTCCGTCGGAATATACGCCGATTTTCCGCTCCATGTCCGCCGGCGGCGGAGCGCTTAAACCGAGCGCTTAAAAATAGCTTACCTTGATGCGCTTGCCCATCTTCTTCAGGCACTCCGACAGCTCCTGCACCAAATTCATTTTGATAGAGAAATTGATCGGCAGGTCGGGGTTTTGGTGCGCGGGGTTGATGGCGCGGCCGACAAAGAAGTTGATGTCCGTCGCCTCCTCGAACAGAAGCCGCGCTATCAGCGAAGCGCCGTCCTTCTTGAACGCCCACTGGGAATAGGTCTCGTTGTCCTGAAGATAGTCCTTGGCATAGGTCAGCACCTTATTGATGGTGATGACACCCTCCGTCACCAAATCCACGCCATCCATTTCGGCGATGGGCGGAACGTCGGGGTCTTCAAACTGCATGGTTGGGCGCACGGTGGTGTGCAGATACCGCGCCGCCACGGACGAGGTCGTGCCGCCGCAGACGATGTGCTTGCCCTCCTTGGAGAAGAACAGGCTCATCATGCGCTCGTCATCATCGCGGTTGGAGGGAGAGCCGAACAGAAGGTTCATCGGCTCGCGCTTTCTGATGCGGACGACGCAGGCCGTCGCATCGTCGCCCGGCTGATTGCCGTACAGCCGGTTGCATTCGTCCACCAAAATGGTCGAGAGCGTTTTGGCCGTGTAGCCGACCGGCACGATGGACTCTAAGAAGGAAATGATGTCCTCCCGCTTCCAGCCGAAATTATACGCCATGCCGATGCCCGCGTGCGGGCAGCCGTCGCTCATAGCGACAAACACGTCGTTTTCCTGCAGCTTGATGACGGACTTATAAATTTTCTTGCCGCCGATGTTCATTTCCGTCTTCGGGTAGTCATAATTCTGCTCGCCGCGAATCAGCACGACCAAGGGGTTGTCATACTGCATGATTTCGACCCGCTCATTGTCGATGAGATGCAGGATGGTGAAGGTCGAATAGGCAACGCCGCGCACGGAGCAGACCGGCAGGGTGGCCGCGATCGTCCCCACGCAGTCCTCCAAGGACAGCCCCTCGGCCATCATGGTGGAGATGATTTTGCTGGTCAGGGTGGAGAGGATGCTCGCCTTCACGCCGCTCCCCAGGCCGTCCGCCAGCACGAGCACCTGAGAGCCGTCGCTCTGCTCCACCAGGTCCACATGGTCGCCGCAGAGCTGCTCGCCGTAATGATTGATGCTTTTATATCCGATATCCGCGCACAGGTCATTCATCGGCAATCGACTCCTTCAGCTTCGTCAGGGCGATCTTGGTTTCAGCCGCCGTTTCGCCCAGCAGGGAGGCGATTTCCTGCACGATGCGCATCTGCTTGTCCACCACCTTATCGGCGACCTCGATGGTCGTGCGGCTTATCTCCTCCTTGCGCTCACGGTCATTCTCCTCCTCCGTCACATCGCGCATGATGCAGATGAGAAGCCTGTAATCCCTGTCATAGACGATGGTCTGCTCGACATATTTTTTGTATTCCGCCAAATAGACGCGCTGGGCGCGGACGTCCCGCCCCGTGGTCTGCGTCTGAATGAAGGCCGAGGGATCCATGATGCGCACGACCGGCTCGCCCAGCACATCGGACGCGGAGCGAAGGTTCATGATTTTGAGCGCGGCCTTGTTGATCTGCTGCACCTCAAGCTGGTCATTCAGCACGATGAGACCGTTGGGCGTGTTGTTGACGATGTTGTCCGAGAAGGACTCCGCCTTTTCCTTCAGGAACGGCAGGCACATGCCGACCTCCGCCTTGCCCTGATAAATGGCGATGGCCTTTTCACGGCAGGTGTCATAGCCGCAGCAGCCGCAGTTCAATTCATCCGAGGGCTTCAGCTTGCCCATCTTCTGGCGCATGATTTCGCGGATTTCGGTTTCGGACGGGCGCTGCGCCTCCCGCTCGATGGAGGTGTAATGCCGGCGCAGCTCGCTCTTTTCCGGCTGCTCCACGTCAAAGTCCAGCGCGCCCGCGTAATCGGAAACGGCCAGATAATCCCGAACGGGCGTGTGGTGCTTCTTCTCCATGATGGGACCGCCGATGCAGCTTCCCACGCACGCGGACATTTCGATAAAGCAATGATGTATCTTGCCGTTCTCGATGTCATGCAGAGCGGCCTTGCAGCTTTCCACGCCGTCCAAAGCAAGATACGTACAGCCCGGCGCGTCCTGCGCCATGGTTTTTAGGATGCCGCCCGCCGTCGGGAAAAGCCGCGCCCTGCTGCACGCATCGGCAGGACGGTTTTGGGGCAGCTCAATGCCCTCCTGCTCCAGCCACGCGCTCAGCTCGTCAAAGGTCAGCACCGCGTCCACGATGCCCTCATACATCTCCGCCTCGTCCTTCTTCGCCACGCACGGGCCGATAAAGACGGTCTTGGCATCCGGGTGGCGGCGCTTAATGTCCATGCAGTGCGCCTGCATGGGCGTTTCCACGTCCGCCAGATAGGGAAGGAGCGCCGGAAAATACTTCTGAATGAGCAGGTTAATGGAGTGGCAGCAGGAGGAAATCAGCACATCCCGCTTTTCTTCCTTCAGCATCCGCTCGTATTCCCTTTTCACCATCGTTGCGCCGAGCGCCGTCTCCTCGACATCGGCAAAGCCCAGTTTCCGAAGCGCCTCGCGCATCCCCTCGATGCCCGTGTCCTCGTAATTGGCCGCAAAGGAGGGCGCAAGGCTGACGTACACGGGCGCGCCGGATTGCACAAGTACCTGTACCTTGCCGGTCTGATTGACGATTTCCTTGGCGTTCTGCGGACAGACGACAAAGCACTGACCACACAGAATGCACTCGTTGTCGATGATATACGCCTGATTGCCCGAAAAGCGGATGGACTTCACGGGACAGTGGCGGATGCACTTATAGCAGTTTTTGCAGTTGGATTTTTTTAATCTCAGGCAAGCGGGCATACGCTTTGTCCTCCCCTTGTGTACACAGACGGAATACGCGGAATGCCGACAGAATTTCTTCTGCCGGCAGCACCGCGTTTGCGCGTTTCATTTTGGAAATCAGAGCTTTTTCAGGACATTTTCCTCAAAGAAGCTCTTCACCGTTTCAGGCGATACGGAGAAGAACTGGTCGTCCACCGTCACGCACACGCCCTGCTGACAGCGCCCCATGCAGAACGTTCCGGCCAGCTCCACGGCGTCCTTCAAATTGTTCTCCGAAATCAGATACTGAAGCTGCTCCACCACCTGACGGGAGCCTTTGATGTGGCAGGATGAGCCGATACAAACGGTTATCTTCATGCGAACAACTCCTTACTCATAGTCGACAACGTTCGCCCAGGACAGCAGGAACTCCCGCTCCTTGGCGTTGCCCTTGACGGACTGGCTGGCCGCCACGATGGGCATCCACTTCTGCACATAGTGCTTTTCCGTGCCGCTCTTTTGGCAGAACAGCTCCAGATATTTTTCCGCGCCCTCCATGTCGCCCTTGAGCCAGAAGCACAGGTAGGTGCGGGCGGCGTCGGCGGAGGCGTTGCCCTGCGTGGCATGACTCCAGTCCAAAATGTACGCTGTTTTGTCCTCGGTGATGATGATGTTGGAGGGGCGGAAATCGCCGTGGCAGAGCTTGCTGTGCTTGGGCATTCCCTCCAAGCGGGTGTGCAGGTCATAGCGGGTGGTGGCGTCCAGATCCGCCTGAGAGATCTTGCGGTTCATCTTGTCCTTGAGCTTGGTGAGCAGGGGGCAGGACTTGCTCTGCACCTCCAGCTGCAAATCGACGAATTTGCTCAGGTACTCATCCTTCTTGTCGGGGTTTTCCTCGATGAGCTGCGCCAGCGTCTTGCCCTTGATAAATTCGGAAACGATGGTCCATTTGCCGTCAACGGTGCAGACTTCCAAAACCTTCGGGATATGAAGGCCGGTCTCCTCGACACGCGCCTGATTCAGCGCCTCGTTCAGCACATCCGCCTTGGAATAGTCCTCAGCGAAAACCTTGAGGCACTTGTCGCCGTCGCGGTAGAGGGTCTTGCTGGTGCGAACAGCAATCACGCGATCCAGATTCATCTTTCATTCCTCCTTCTTACAGTGTTTGATGCGCGTTGCGATAAGCCTGCTTGAAATCGCCGGTCTGCACATCGCTCAGCCGTTCGCTCTGCGCCTCGCGCTTTTCCGACCAGTGGTTCCCGTAGTAGGCATTTAAGTACATCTGCTTGATTTCGCTCATCAGCGGGTAGCGGGGGTTTGCGCCCGTGCATTGGTCGTCAAAGGCCTGCTCGGTCATGGCGTCGAGCCTGTCAAGGAAGTCCTTTTCGTCAATGCCGTAATCGCGGATGGTCTTCCTGATGCCGATTTTGTCCTTCAGCTCGTTGACGGCGGCGATCAGGCGCTCCAGCTTGTCCTCGCTGCTCACGCCGCCGAGCCCCAGATAATCGGCAATCTCGGCATAGCGCTCCAAGGTGTGCGGATGGTCATACTGCGGGAACGTGCCCATCTTGGCGGGCACCTCGGCGGCATTGAAGCGCAGCACCTCTTCAATCATCAGCGCGTTGGCCACGCCGTGCGGCAGATGATGGAACGCGCCCAGCTTATGCGCCATCGAATGGCAGACGCCGAGGAAGGCATTGGCAAACGCCATGCCCGCCATCGTTGCGGCATTCGCCATCTTTTCGCGGGCAACGGGGTCATGCGCTCCGTCGTTGTAGGCGCGGGGCAGGTATTCAAAGATGGTCTTGAGCGCCTTGAGCGCCAAGCCGTCCGTGTAGTCCGTCGCCATCATGGAGGCATAGGCTTCCAGCGCGTGGGTCACGGCGTCGATGCCGGAGGCGGAAGTCAGACCCTTGGGCGCGGTCATATGGAAGTCCGCGTCGATAATGGCCATCTTGGGCAGCAGCTCATAGTCCGCCAGCGGGTATTTGACGCCCGACCGCTCATCCGTGATGACGGCGAACGGCGTGACCTCGCTGCCCGTGCCGGCAGATGTGGGGATGGCGATGAAGTACGCCTTTTCGCCCATCTTCGGGAAGGTGTAGACGCGCTTTCTGATGTCCATGAAACGCATGGCCATGTCCATAAAATCAACTTCGGGATGCTCATACAAGACCCACATGATCTTGCCCGCGTCCATGGCGCTGCCGCCGCCGAGCGCGATGATGCAGTCCGGCTCAAAGTCCGCCATCTGCTTCGCACCGGCCTTGGCGCAGGCCAGCGTGGGGTCGGGCGCGACGTCAAAGAAGGTCGTATGCGTGATGCCCATTTCGTCCAGCTTATCGGTGATGGGCTTGGTATAGCCGTTATGATAGAGGAAGGAGTCCGTCACGATGAAAGCCTTTTTCTTGTTCATGACATGCTTCAATTCGTCCAGCGCCACCGGCAGGCAGCCCTTCTTCAGATACACCTTTTCGGGTGCGCGGAACCACAGCATATTCTCCCTCCGTTCGGCCACAGTCTTGATATTGATAAGGTGCTTCACGCCCACGTTTTCGGACACGCTGTTGCCGCCCCAGGAGCCGCAGCCCAGCGTCAGGGAGGGAGCGAGCTTGAAGTTGTACAAATCGCCGATGCCGCCCTGAGAGGAAGGCGTGTTGACCAGAATACGGCAGGTCTTCA
>CAVFWQ010000002.1:0-69736 GCA_963626285.1 bacterium
TGCGAATCATGGCGCACGCCTCGTCCACAAGGTCGATGGCCTTGTCGGGCAGGAAGCGGTCGGAAATGTAGCGGGCGGAGAGGGTCGCGGCGGCGATCAGCGCGTTGTCCGTGATTTTCACCCCGTGGAAGACCTCGTAGCGCTCCTTCAGGCCGCGCAGGATGGAAATGGTGTCCTCGACGGACGGCTCATTGACCAGAACGGGCTGGAAGCGGCGCTCCAGGGCGGCGTCCTTTTCAATGTATTTGCGGTATTCGTCCAGGGTCGTCGCGCCGATGCAGTGCAGCTCGCCGCGTGCCAGCATGGGCTTTAAGAGGTTGCCCGCGTCCATGCTGCCCTCGGTCTTGCCCGCGCCGACGATGAGGTGCAGCTCGTCGATGAAGAGGATGATGCGCCCCTCGCTCTTCTTGATCTCGTTGAGGACGGCCTTGAGGCGCTCCTCAAATTCGCCGCGGAACTTCGCGCCCGCGATCAGGGAGCCCATGTCGAGCGAAAAGATGCTGCGGTCCTTCAGGGAATCCGGCACGTCGCCGCGCACGATGCGCAGCGCCAGCCCCTCGGCAATGGCCGTCTTGCCCACGCCCGGCTCGCCGATCAGAACAGGGTTGTTCTTTGTCTTTCTGGACAGGATGCGCACGACGTCGCGGATCTCGCGGTCGCGGCCGATGACCGGGTCGAGCTTGTTCTGCCGCGCCCGCTCAACCAGATCCGAGCCGTATTTTTTGAGCGCGTCATAGGTGTCCTCCGGATTGTCGCTGGTCACCTGACTGGCGCCGCGCACGGTGGAAAGCACCTGCAAAAAGCCTTCTTTGCGGATGTCAAAGCGGGAGAACAGGGACGCAAGCTCCCTGTCCGGCACATTGAGGAGCGCCAGGAAAAGGTGTTCGACCGAGATGTATTCATCCTTCATCTGAGAGGCGACCTTCGCCGCCTCGTTCAGCGCCTTGTCCATGTCGCCGGAGACGTAGACCTTGCCCTGCTCGCGGGACAGGCCCTGCACCTTCGGCAGCTTTTCCACGATGGCGCGGGCATTCTGCGTGACCGCGGCCGCATCCTTGCCCATTTTTTTCAGAAGCTGGGGGATGAGCCCCTGCTCCTCCTGTAAAAGCGCCAGCAGAAGGTGCGCCTGCTCCAGCTGCTGGTTGCTGTATTCCGTCGCCAGCGCCTGCGCGCCGTTGATGGCTTCAATGCTTTTCTGCGTGTATTTGTTTTCGGACATATCTGTCACCTCACTTGCTTGGGGTCATGGTTGCATCAGGGCGGAAAGCCGGTTTCTGCCCCGCACGCAAGGCAAAAGCCCGCGGGCGGGTTTTCGGGAACGGGCGCGGGAAGGGCTGCTTCAAACGCTTCCTGTTCACGCCCGCGGAAGACCGCGTTTCCTGCCGAAGGCCGGAAGTCTGACCTTCTTTGACCTTCAAGCATATTATACACCGTCCGATATTGAAGTCAAGGGGTTTTGAAAAATTTTGTTAGCACTTTCCTTCAATGAGTGCTAATTTTTGATTGCAATTTGATCCGGGGCGTGTTATAATGCATTCGGTCAGGCGTTTCACGGGGACGGCGGCCTGCCGTTTCCCCTTCGATCGGGGTCTGACCGTGCGCTTCCCCTGCATCGGGCGGAGCGGAATACGAACATTATATAAAAGAAGGAAGGCGTTTGACCTTCCTCTTACACGGGAGGAACTGTATGAGCGATATGCAAAAGGGCAACATTTCCATTGATGCGCAGAACATCATGCCGGTCATCAAGCGCTGGCTGTACTCGGACAAGGACATTTTCATCCGTGAAATGGTCTCCAACGGCTGCGACGCCGTGACCAAATACAGGATGCTCAGGGGCGCGGACGCGGACAAAGAGGATCTGCGCGTCACCGTGACCGTGGACAAGGAAGCGGGCGAGCTGCGCTTTACCGACAACGGCATCGGCATGACCGCCGATGAGGTCGATAAGTACATCAACCAGGTCGCCTTCTCCGGCGCGGAGGAATTTTTGAAGAACTACGAGGGCGGCGACAAGGGCGGCATCATCGGCCACTTCGGTCTGGGCTTTTATTCCGCCTTCATGGTCTCCGACAAGGTGACGATCGACACCCTTTCCTGGCAGGACGGCGCAGAGCCCGTCATCTGGCAGAGCGAGGACGGCATGCAGTTCACCATGCAGGCGGGCGGGCGCACCGGGCGCGGCACCACCATCACCCTGCACATCATGGAGGACGAGAAGGAGTTTCTGGACGGCTACCGCGTCCGCGAGGTGCTGGAGCGCTACTGCGGCTACATGGCCGTGCCGATCTATCTGGAGGACTTGGAGGCGGAAAAGCAGCGCATCGAGGAGGAAAAGAAGCGCGCCGCCGAGGAAAAGGAAAAGGGAGAGAAAGAGGAAAAGGACGAGAATTTCGCGCACGACGTGCCCAGGGAGGACGAGGAGCACGAATGCGAATGCGGGCATGAGCACGAGCATGACCACGAATGCGAATGCGGGCATGAGCACGAGCATGACCACGAATGCGAATGCGGCCATGACGACGCGCCCAAGCCCATCAACGATACGCATCCTCTGTGGCTCAGAAACCCCAGGGACTGCACGCCGGAGGAGTATAAGGCGGCCTACCGCAAGCTCTTCCATACCTATGAGGATCCGCTGTTCTGGGTGCATCTGAATGTGGATTATCCCTTTAACCTAAAGGGCATCCTCTATTTCCCGCGCATCAAGAAGAACTTCGGCGGTCAGGAGGGCGAAATCAAGCTGTTCAACCGTCAGGTCTTCGTGGCGGACAACATCAAGGAGGTCATCCCTGAATTTCTGATGCTGCTCAAGGGCGTCGTGGACTGCCCCGACCTGCCCCTGAACGTCTCCCGCTCCTTCCTGCAAAACGACGGCTATGTCAAACGCCTGTCCCAGCACATCACCAAGAAGGTGGCGGACAAGCTCAACAGCCTCATGAGCACCGAGCGCGAGACCTACCAGACCTATTGGGACGACATTGCCCCGTTTGTCAAGTACGGCTGCATCCGCGACCGGAAGTTCTATGAAATGGTCAAGGGCAGCATCCTGTTGAAGACTACCGCGGGCGAGTACCTGACCATTGACGAATACAAGACGCGCAACGAGGGCAAGGCGGAGAAAAAGATATTCTACACCACCGAGCCGGATCGTCAGGCGGCGGCCGTCGCCCTGTACACCGAGCGCGGCATGGACGTCGCGGTCATGGATACGCTCATTGACATGAACTTTATGTCCTTCATGGAATTCGGCGCGGGGCAGGACGGCCTGTCCTTTGCCCGTGTGGACGCGGACGTGTCCGGCCTCAAGCAGGAGAGCGACGAAAACACCGATTTGAACGCCGAGGAGCTGCAAAATATCCTGCGCGAGGCGCTGGGCGACAAGGACCTGGAGGTGAAGCTGGAGGCGCTGTCCGACAGGAGCCTGCCCGTGATGCTGGTGGAGGATGAGCAGATCCGCCGCTACAAGGAAATGAGCGCCGCCTACGGCGAGAACTTCAGCTTCCCGTCCCGCTATACGCTGGTTTTGAACAGGCTCTGCCCCACCGTCCGCGCACTGGCTTCGATGGAGCCCGGCGACAAGCGCACCCTGCTTTGCAAGCAGCTGTACGACGTCGCCCGCCTGTCCTCCCGCCCGCTCAGCGCCGAAGACCTCAAGGCGTTTATCGCAAGGAGCAACGAGATGATAGCGATGCTGGCGGAATAAGCAAAAGCCGCCGCGCACAGGCGCAACATTTTCCGCGGGAGACCCTTCCTCTTGTTGTGGGAAGAGCCTCCCGCTTTTTGCGCCGATCTGTCCAAACCATTGACAAACGGTGGGGTTGCGCGTATACTGCTCATGCGCGGTGCGTGAAACTGTGTAGAAGGGAGGCTGCGGGCATGGCATTTTGGAAGGGAAACAGGGTCTTTGCTGCTGTGAAGGAGCGCTTGGCGCCTGTCTGCGGCCGGCTTTTCATGCGTTGATATCAGGCGCTTATCCGTCGGCTGTGCGTCCAAAGCGCGGCCGGCGGGTCTTTTTATGTTATGAAGACACGCAAAAGGTCGAGAGGGGGAGACTGATTTGATGAAGCAGCCCAAGTCAAGGCTGATGGGGCGGCTGATCGTGATGAACTGGCGATGGTTTCTGGGGGCGTTCGTCTGCACGGTCGTCTGCGTGCTGCTGGACTTTGTTCCGCCCTTGCTCCTGGCGGAGACGATGGACCACTATCTGGCGGGGGAGGCCTCCGTGCTGCCGGATTTCGTGGGGCGTCTGGCCGATGCCGTGGGCGGGGCGGACTATGTGACGCGCAATTTGTGGATCATGGGGCTGGCGCTCATTCTGGTCAACCTGCTGAGCGGCGTTTTTTCCTACTGCAAGGGGCGCTGGCAGTCTGTGGCCGGCGAAAATGTGTCGCGGTATTTGCGGGAGCAGCTCTATGACCACATCCAGCGCCTGCCCTTTTCCTACCATGTGAAGGCGGAAACGGGCGATTTGGTGCAGCGCTGCACCTCGGACGTGGATACCATCCGCCGCTTTCTGGCCAACCAGCTTCTGGCCGTGGTCAATGCCGTGACGATGATCGTCGCGGCGCTGTCCATGCTTTTGGCGCTGAACACGCGGCTCACGCTGCTTTCGATGGTGATGATCCCCGCGCTGTTTTTATTCGCATGGCTGTTTTTCAAGTGGGTCATCAAGTCCTTCCGCGAGGCGGACGAGGCCGAGGGCAGAATGAGCACCATGCTTCAGGAGAACCTGACGGGCGTGCGCGTGGTGCGCGCCTTCGGGCGGCAGAAGTATGAATTGGATAAGTTCAACGGCAGCTGCGACGACTTGGCGAAGAAAAACTTTAAGCTGTGCTACCTGCTGGCCGTTTACTGGGCGACGGGCGACGCCCTGTCCATGCTGCAGTCCATGATCACCCTGCTCACCTGCGTGTTCGCCGCCGTCAGCGGGGAGATCACCGTGGGCGTGCTGGTCATTTACACGACCTATGTGGGCAGGCTCCTCTTCCCCATCCGGCAGCTCGGCCGCATCCTGTCCGACGCGGGCAAGTCCATGGTCTCCGCCGAGCGCATCGAGGCCGTGCTGCATCTGCCGGCCGAGCCGGAGGAAAAGGATGCGCTCAAGCCCTCTTTGCGCGGCGACATCGTGTTTGACCATGTGGATTTCGGCTATGAGGGCGGACAGCCCGTCCTGAAGGACATGAGCTTTACCATCCGTCAGGGCGAGACCGTGGCCATCCTGGGCGCGACCGGCAGCGGCAAGTCCAGCGTGGTGCACCTTCTGCAGCGGCTGTTTGACGTACAGTCCGGGCGGATATTCATCAACGGAACGCCCATTGACAGAATCGACCGCGCCTATCTTCGCAGCCGCATCGGGCTGGTCTTGCAGGAGCCCTTCCTCTATTCCAGAAGCATTCGGGAGAATGTCGCCATCGCCGCGCCGACGGCCGGCGAGGAAATGATAGACCGCGCCGTGTGCGACGCGGCCGCGAAGGACTTTATTCTGGAGAGCGACAAGGGCTTTGACACCATCGTGGGCGAGCGCGGCGTGACCCTGTCCGGCGGGCAAAAGCAGCGTCTGGCCATTGCCCGCACCCTGCTCAAGGAAAACGACATCCTGATTTTCGACGACTCCCTCTCCGCCGTGGACACGGAGACGGACGCGCAGATCCGGCAGGCGCTGAAAAGGCGCGGAAAGGACACGACCACCATCATCATCAGCCACCGCGTGACCACCCTGGCGCAGGCCGACCGCATCCTGGTCATGGAGGACGGGCGCATCACCCAGCAGGGGACGCACGAGGAACTGATGAAGCAGCCGGGTCTGTATGCCCGCATCTTCAACATTCAGACCGCTTTGGAGGAGGAATTCAGAGAGGAGGTGAACGCCTGATGGGCGCGACACACATCGAGGAAAAGGACTATACGCAGAGATTTTCCCTTTCGCTGTGGAAAAGGATCCTGAATTACGCGCCGGAATACAAAAAGCGGCTGGTCGTCCTGTGCGCGTGGATGGCCGTGACCGCCCTGTGCGACGTGCTCTTCCCGCTGCTCACGCGCAGCGCCATTGATGATTTCATCGGCAGGCAGACCACCGAGGGCATCGGGCTGTTCATCGCCGAATACGCCGCCCTGCTCGTTTTGCAGGTCGCCGCCATTTACCGCTTTCTGTACATCGGCGGCGAGATCGAAACGGGCGTGTGCCTGGTCATCCGCAAAAAGGCGTTCAAAAAGCTGCAGGAGCTGTCGTTCTCTTACTATGACAGAATGCCCGTGGGCTATCTCATGACCCGCCTGACCAGCGACGCGCAGCGTCTGGCGGAGACCATCGGCTGGTCACTGCTGGATCTCATCTGGAGCGCGGTCGTGCTGGTGCTGGGCGCTATCACGGTGTTTTTGATCGACTGGCGGCTGTCGCTGGCCGTCCTGCTCGTCATCCCGCCGCTGGCGCTCATTTCGTGGTACTTCCAGCAGCGCATCTTAAAGGCGCATCGGCAGGTGCGCAAGACGAACAGCCGCATCACCGGCGCGTTCAATGAGGGCATCATGGGCGCGAAGACCACCAAGACCCTCGTGCGCGAGGACATGAACTTCGGGGAATTTAAGGAGCTGACCCGGACCATGCATGCTTGCAGCGTGCGGGCGGCCTCCCTGTCCGCCCTGTACCTGCCCATCGTCGTGTCGCTCGGCTCCATCGCGACGGCCTACGCCCTGTGGCAGACGGGCAACAACGTCCTCTCCGGCGCCATGACGCTGGGCACGATGCAGCTCTTTGTCAACTACACGGTGCAGTTCTTCCAGCCCGTGCGCGACATCGCCAATGCCTTTTCCGAAATGCAGAGCGCGCAGGCCGCCGCCGAGCGCGTGCTGAGCCTGCTGGAGACCGAGCCGGACATCAGAGACAGCGAGAACATCGTCAGCGTGTACGGCGACAACTTCACCCCGAAAAAGGAAAACTGGCCCGCGATTTACGGGGACATCGAATTTAAGAATGTGGACTTTGCCTACAAGGACGGGGAAAAGGTGCTGTCGCACTTTGACCTGCACGTCAGGGCGGGCGAGACCATTGCTTTGGTCGGGCCGACCGGCGCGGGCAAGTCCACCGTGGTCAATCTGGTCTGCCGCTTTTACGAGCCGACCGGGGGGAAGGTGCTGATAGACGGCGTGGATTACCGCGAGCGCAGCCAGCTCTGGCTGCAAAGCAATCTGGGCTATGTGCTTCAGGAGCCGCACCTGTTCTCCGGCACCGTCATGGACAACATCCGCTATTCCCGCCTGAACGCGAGCGATGAGGAGGTCATGGCCGTGGCGCGGCTGGTGAATGCCGAGCCGTTCATCCTGCGGCTGGAAAAGGGCTATCAGACCGACGTCGGCGAGGGCGGCAACCGCCTGTCCACCGGCGAAAAGCAGCTCATTTCCTTTGCCCGCGCTCTGCTGGCAGACCCCGCCATCTTCGTGCTGGACGAGGCGACCTCCTCCGTGGACACCCAGACCGAGCAGGTCATTCAGCGCGCCATCGAAAGGGTGCTGGACGGGCGCACCTCCTTCATCATCGCCCACCGCCTGTCCACCGTCCGCAGCGCCGACCGCATCCTGCTCATCGACGACGGAAAAATCAAGGAAATGGGCACGCATAAGGAATTGCTGGCGCTCAGGGGCGCGTATTACAGGCTCTATACCAACCAGTTCCGGGAAGAACGCGCCCAGGCCCTGCTCAGCGGGAAGGACTGACGGCCTTCGGGCGAAAAAAAGACCCGCCCGCTGCGGCAAACGGACAAACGCGCTTCGCGTCGGGCGGATATTATCTTGATCATCAAAGGAGGCACATATGGGCCATCAGACCGATACAAACCGTTTCGGCAAAACAGCCGCCTTTGTCGGCTGCGCGCTGCTCATCCTGGGCGCGCTGCTGCTTTGCGTCAAGGCGGTCTCTGCGGAGCATGTGGATGCGGACGGGCTGCTGCACGAGTGGTTTTTCCTGCTTCCGCTGGGCTTTGGCTGTCTGCTGGGCGGCTGCCTGTCCCTGCTGTCGGCGGGAGTGGCTTTCGTCATGCGGAAAACGAAGGACAGATAACGCCCGTGCGGGTGATGCGGTGAACTTTGGCAAAATAATTTCCCGATTGCACAAAAAACTGTTGACAGGAACGCGCCGATGTGGTATAGTAAGGGTGCAACGAAAGGGTGTAAGAGCTGAGAGGCCGCACCGGAGAACAGGGTGCGGCGCAGAAAACGGCTTGGAGCCTGAAAGGGAGGCGATTCCGTTGTACAACGAAGAAATCGCACATTGTGCAGCCTGCCTCATTCCCGCGTTTTAACATCGGCCGTCATCACAGAACGCGCAGAGCGGCTTTTTTCCGGCTCTGCCGCGCCATACCCCGCCATGGGGCTTCATGAGCCGATAACAGCGGGAACATGAAGGCAGACGACCTTCCGAACATTTAAAGGAGGGCTCATTTCGCGCCCCGCTGCGTAAAACAGCGCCGCGAGCAGCCGCTCCGGAAGCAGCGAAGCAGGGAACGGCGCACAGGGCTTCTGCGCCGCCGACCCCACTTGTCCTCTGCGTAACCTGATCAACGTAAGCCTGTCACTTTGTTTCCGAATCGTCCCGCTTTTCCAAGGAGGGTCAAGCTTCGTTTCCCTGAATGAAAAGCGGCCTCGGAGTTCATTTGAACGGGTCTTCCCGCCATCGGTTGCCGCCCGGAGCGGCACGGCATCAGCGACAAAGGACTTTTCCTTCCCGATCCATGAGGAGCCGGTGATCCCGCCTGCTGAATGTTTTCCTCTCTCTTTCATCGGCAAAGCGCCCGCGCTCCGCGTCCTTTCATCGCGCCGCTGCCGCCTGTGGCTCAAGCATACAGGACAAGGCCGCGCCGCACGCATCGGCATCCCCTTCCGTACCGCCGCGCACCGTACCGCCCGCTCCTTTACTCGGTTTCCTTCTTTCTTCGGGCATTGAGGGGCATGGACGACCGCACGGCCGTACGCCGCCGATAACTGCGAGCCATCTGTTTGAACCTGACAAAAGGCTGACCGCTTCGGCATCGCACCTTTTACCCGGCTATGCGACCCAAAACGGAAAGAAACAGGAACATCAGCCGAAGAGAAAACGCCGAAATCAGGGAAAACAGCCTGCGGCCGAAACAAAGAAATTGTCTCCGGCCAATACGCAGATGCAGCTTCGCACCTTCCCATCGGCTGAACAACCGAATAGACCCGTGTCCCGCGCAACCGCGAACAAAAAGAACCGACGGGGCTGCCGCATCAACCGCGGCAGCCCCTTTTTTGCGCCGTTTTTCAGGTCAGACGGGCTGACAAAGCACCCCTTGCAGACTGTCGAAAAAGCCCGCAGCCCTGCCATGCAGGATGAAGCGCTCCATCCTGCACGGAGCGTGTCAAAACCGCAGTTTTTGGACACGCAGCACCCCTTATTGTTCGATATCCGCGGGATTGACGTGAATCATGATGTGCTTGATATTCGGGAAGGCGCTTTCCACGCCGTGATGGAGGCGCTCGGCGATGGCGTGGCTCTCGCGCAGCGGCTTGTCGCCGTCCACGCGGATCTCGGCTTCGATGTACACCTTGCTTCCGAACATGCGGGTGCGCAGGACGTCCACGCCCAGCACCCCGTCCGCTTTTTCCATGAAATGCCGCAGCTCTTCCTCGTACTGTTCGCCGCAGGAGGTATCCAGCAGCTTGGACACGGCGTCCTTGAGAATGTCACAGGACACCTTCAGAATGAACAGGCAGATGACTACGGAGGCTATGCTGTCCAGCACGGGGCAGCCCAGCATCGCGCCGCCGATGCCGATGAGCGAGCCGACGGACGAAAAAGCGTCCGAGCGGTGGTGCCATGCGTCCGCCGTGAACGCGGAGGATCGGATGCGCCTGGCGTAATAGAGGGTGTAGCGGTACATCGCTTCCTTGCCGATGACGGACACCACGGCGGCGATGAGCGCGATCGCGCCGGGAACGGGCAGGCTTTCACCGCTGCCGGAAAAAATGTTTTCCACGCCGCTTTTGCCGATGAGGACGCCCGTCACGCCCAGCAGCAGCCCCAGAAAAAGGGAGGACACGCACTCGACGCGCTCGTGCCCGAAGGGGTGCGAGCGGTCGGCGGCCTTCCTGGAGATCTTCACGCCGAAACAGGCGACGACGGTGGTCAGCACGTCCGAAAAGGAATGCACGGCGTCGGAAAGCATCGCGCCGGAATGTCCGATGATGCCGGCAAACAGCTTGAAGCCGGAAAGCGCGGCGTTCCCGATGATGCTGACGAGGGACAGCCTGCGGATAACGGCCTTTTCGTCAAGGGCGCTTCCGCCGTTTTGAATGTTTCTGGTCGGATGGAGTGTCATATCAGGTTCCCCTTTCAAAGGTTTTCTCTTTTGCATTGAGATCGCCGTCCCGAATGTCAAAAAGCACATCCGCGGAACCTACAACTGTCCCACAGATGTGCTGACGCTCCATTCTGCTGCCGCTTTTGCAGCCCGGCCCCATGCCCTTTCGGCGCATCGCCTGCTCAGTTTGTACTGTTGAACTCGCACCCCCTTGGGGATGTGATGCAGTGCAAAGAGTGCCTTTATTGTACAGGACGGGGCAGGGGTTAGTCAACGCTAATTTTGATTTCCCGTTGATCGTGACGCGCCGTTTCCCCTTGTCTGGCGTTTTCCCCTTCCTTATGCTATAATCCGAAGCACAGGACTGTGTGAAGGAGGGCGTTTATGCTGAATTTTGTGTATGAGACCCCGACCAAGGTGTATTTCGGGCGGGGCGAGGAGCAGAAGGTCGGGAAAATCGTGGCGGAGTACGCGCCACGGAAGGTGCTTCTGCATTACGGCGGGCAGTCGGCGAAAAAAAGCGGGCTGCTGGACAGGGTGAAGGCTGCGCTGGAAGCGGAGCATATCCCCTGTGCGGAGCTGGGCGGCGTGGTGGCAAACCCGCAGCTCAAACTCGTGCGGGAGGGCATCGGGCTGTGCCTGAAGGAGGGCGTGGACTTTGTGCTGGCGGTCGGCGGCGGCTCCGTGCTGGACTCCGCCAAGGCGATCGCCCACGGCGCTGCCAATCCCGATAAGGACATCTGGGATGTTTTCCTCGGCAGATTCGTGCCGAAAAAATCGCTGAACAAGGGCGCCGTCCTGACGCTGGCGGCGGCCGGCTCGGAAATGTCCGATTCCTGCGTCATCACGAACGAGGAGACGGGCGAAAAGCGCGGCGCGTCCCTTTCCTGCAACCGCATGAACTTTGCCATCGAAAACCCGGAGCTCACCTACACCGTCAATGCGTACCAGACGGCGTGCGGCGCGGTGGACATCGCCATGCACACCATCGAGCGCTATTTTTGCTTGGGTGAGGACACCGACGTGACGGACGCCGTCGCGGAGGCCGTCATCAAAGCGGCGATGAAGGCGGGCAGGGACTGCCTTGCGCACCCCGACAGCTACGAGGCACGCGCCAACATGATGTGGGTGTCCAGCCTTGCGCACAACGGCCTGACCCAGTGCGGGCGGCAGTTCGGGATGGCCGTGCATCAGCTGGAGCATGAGATCTCGGGCATGTATCCTTCGGTCGCGCACGGCGCGGGGCTGGCCGCCCTGTGGTGCAGCTGGGCGCGGTATGTGTACGGCGCCAATCTTCCCAGATGGCTGCGGTACGCGGCGAAGGTGTGGAATTTGGACATTGATTTTGAGCATCCCGAGCGGACGGTCGAGGCGGCCATCGATGCGCAGGAAGCGTATTACCGCGCTGTCGGCATGCCGACGAACCTGAAAGCCCTGGGCGTGCATGAGGCCGATCTGGAAACGCTCGCCCTGCGCTGCACCCGCGGCAGAACGCGCATCCTCGCGGGCTATAAGCCGCTGGACTATGAGGATATCCTGACCATCTACCGCATGGCGTATGATGCGGAATGATAGGGAAATACGGGCGGGGAGGGTCTCCTTTTGAAAAAGGAGATCCTCCCCGCGCCCCTCAAAGGAAAATTTCGATTCACAATGGAAGCGGTCGGAACGAAATTACCATTTTTGTGCGGGAGTTTTAAAAAAGTCTCCGTGCCCGTCTATCCACACACGCGCCGCCCGTCCTTTGTGTCCCCGTCAAGGCAGCGCTTGCATTCCCTGTTCCGCCCGTGCTATACTATATGTCGGTCAAGGCACCGCCGTCGGCTTTTGCACGCTGCATCCGACACGGCCCGCACGATGATTCGCACCGCTTTCCGTGCGCGGCGCCGTCTTTGATGGACTGCGGCGGGGCGCAGGCGCCGGACGCGAAAAGGAGAAGCATCATGTTTGACACGCTGAAAAAAATGCTCGGCTTCGGCAACGACGCGCAGCTGAAGCCGCTTATCAAAAAGGCGGAGGAGATAGAGGCGCTGGAGCCTGCATTCAAGGCGCTGAGCGACGAGGAGCTCTGCCGTAAAACGGATGAATTCAAAGCGCGGTACAAGGCGGGCGAAACGCTCGACAGCCTGCTGCCGGAGGCGTTTGCCACCGTGCGCGAGGCCAGCAGCCGCTGTCTTGGGATGCGGCCGTTCAAGGTGCAGCTCATCGGCGGCATCGTCCTGCATCAGGGGCGCATCGCCGAGATGAAGACGGGTGAGGGCAAGACGCTGACCGCCACCCTGCCCGCCTATCTGAACGCGCTGACGGGCGAGGGCGTGCACATCGTCACGGTCAACGACTATCTGGCCTCCTTCCAGGGGGAGGAAATGGGCAAGCTGTACCGCTTCCTGGGGCTGTCCGTGGGCGTCATCGTGCATGACTTGGAGGGCGCGGAGAGGCGGAAGGCCTACGCCGCTGACATCACCTACGGCACGAACAACGAAATGGGCTTTGACTACCTGCGCGACAACATGGTGCTGTACGAAAAGGACATGGTGCAGCGCGGCCATGCGTTCGCCATCGTGGACGAGGTGGACTCCATTTTGATCGACGAGGCGCGCACCCCGCTCATCATCTCCGGCCAGGGCGAAAAATCCACCGACATGTATGAAAAGGCGGACCGCTTCGTTTCCCGCCTGAAGGCGGACGAGGATTACACGGTCGAGGAAAAGGACAAGGCCGTCACCTTTACGGAAGCGGGCGCGGCCAAGGCGGAGGCCGCCTTCGGCATCGACAATCTTTCCGACCCCGAAAACAACGACCTGAACCATTACCTCATTCAGGCGCTCAAGGCCAACACCCTCATGAAGCGGGACATCGACTATGTGGTGCAGAATGACCAGGTCATCATCGTGGACGAGTTCACCGGCCGCCTCATGATCGGCCGCCGCTATTCGGACGGCCTGCATCAGGCGATCGAGGCCAAGGAGCACGTCAAGGTGGAGCGGGAGTCCAAGACCCTTGCCACCATCACCTTCCAGAACTATTTCCGCATGTACAAAAAGCTCTCCGGCATGACCGGCACGGCCAAGACCGAAGAGGAGGAATTCAAGGGCATTTACAGCCTGGATGTCGTGCAGGTGCCGACCAACAAGCCCATGATCCGCGAGGACATGAACGATGTGGTCTACCGCACCAAGAAGGGCAAGTATCAGGCCGTCGTGGAGGAGATCGTCAAACGCCATCAGACGGGGCAGCCCATTCTGGTCGGCACGGTGTCGGTCGAGGTGAGCGAGCTGCTGTCCCGCATGCTCTCCATGCGCGGCATCGAGCATAACGTCCTCAACGCCAAGCACCATGCGCGGGAGGCGGAAATCGTGGCGCAGGCCGGTCACTACGGCGCCGTCACCATCGCCACCAACATGGCCGGACGCGGCACGGACATCCTGCTGGGCGGCAATCCGGACTTTTCGGCCCGCCGCACCATGCGGCAGGAGGAGGTGCCGGAGAACGTCATCGAGGCCGCCACGGGCTTTAACGAAAACGTCGGTGAAGAGGTGCTCAAGGCCCGCGAGCGCTACCGCGCGCTCAAGGCGGAATACAAAAAGACAACGGACCAGGAGCATGACCGCGTGGTGAAGGCGGGCGGCCTGCACATCATCGGCACGGAGCGGCACGAATCCCGCCGCATCGACAATCAGCTGCGCGGCCGCGCCGGCCGTCAGGGAGACCCCGGCTCTTCGCAGTTCTTCATCGCCCTGGAGGACGATTTGATGCGGCTCTTCGGCGGCGAAAGGATCCAGCCGCTCATCGAGCGTCTGGGCATGGACGAAAACACGCCGCTGGCCGCGGGCATGCTGACCAAGCAGATAGAAAACGCCCAAAAGCGCGTGGAAAGCCGCAACTATCAGGTGCGCAGGCACGTCCTGCAATATGACGACATCATGAACCAGCAGCGCGAGATCATCTACGGGCAGCGCCGGCAGGTGCTGCGCGGCGAGGATATGCGCTCCGTGGTGCGCGGCATGGCGGATGCGCTGATCGACGAGGCCGTCGGCCGCTACTGCGCGGGCGACGATCCGGACGCCTGGGACAAACCCGCCCTCAAGGACTATCTGGAGAGGCTCTGCATTGCCGCCGGCACCTTTGACGCGAACGCCGATGCCGTCGCCCATTTTGAAAAGGACGATCTGGCGGCCTTCCTCAAGAAGGAGGCCGAGCGCTTCTATGCGCTGCGCGAGGAAAAGATCACGGAGATCGGGCTGGATATGCGCGAGCTGGAGCGCACGCTGCTCCTGCGCTCCGTGGACATCCGCTGGATGGATCACATCGACATGATGGACCAGCTCCGCGACGGCATCGGCCTGCGCGCCTACGGGCAGAAGGACCCCGTGAACGAGTACAAGCTGGAGTCCTACGATATGTTTGAGGACATGGTGCATCTCATCCGCGAGGACACCGTGCGCCGCCTGTACCAGACGAAGATCGAGCGGGCGCCGGAGCGCCGCTCCGTGGCCAGGCCCGTGGAGGCCTCTCACGGCCCCCAGCCCGCCAAGCGCCTGACCCCCGTCAGGGCAGGCGAAAAAATCGGGCGCAACAGCCCCTGCCCCTGCGGAAGCGGGAAAAAGTATAAAAACTGCTGCGGCCGCAGCCGGCAGGAAGGCTGACAAAAGGACAGGCATTTTCGGCGAAAAACGCGGGAAGCCGAACGAATGAAACAAAGGCGCCGCGCCTTTCGTGCCCGACCGCCCCTGACGACACGATACACTCCGCCCGCATGATTTTTTTCCTTCAGAAAGGATTGATTGACGAATGATGATTGACGTACAGCAGTACCGGCAGGACATTGACGCCCTGCGCGCCAGGCTCCGTGAGATTTCCGGCGGGCTGCATCTGGGCGATTTGGAAAACGAGCTGACCGAGCTGAAGGAGGAAATGAACGCGGAGGGCTTCTGGGACGATCTGGAGCGCTCCACGCACGTTAACCGCCGCATCACCGCCATCGAGGGCAAGATCAGGCACTATCAGGGGCTCTGCTCGGCGCTGGACGACATCGAGGTCATGCTGGACTTGGCGCAGGAGGAAAACGACGATGCGATGGTGCAGGAGGCCGGCACGGAGCTGACCGGGCTTCGGGAAAAGGTCGAGGCGCTGGAGCTGGAGACCCTCATGCGCGGCGACTATGACGACAAGAACGCCATCCTCTCCCTCCACGCGGGCGCGGGCGGCACGGAGGCGCAGGACTGGACGCAGATGCTGTACAGGATGTACACGCGCTACTGCGAAAAGCTGGGCTTCAAGGTGAAGCTGCTGGACTATCTGGAGGGCGACGAGGCCGGCATCAAGTCTGTCTCCTTTGAGGTGGACGGCGAAAACGCCTACGGCTACCTGCGCGGGGAAAAGGGCGTGCACCGTTTGGTGCGCATCAGCCCGTTTGACGCGAACGCCCGCCGCCATACCTCTTTTTCGTCCCTGGATGTCGCCCCCATGCTGGAGGATGACGACGACGAGATCGAGATCAACATGAAGGACGTCCGCGTGGACACCTACCATTCCAGCGGCGCGGGCGGGCAGAACGTCAACAAGACCTCCTCCGCCGTCCGCATGACGCACTTCCCCACCGGCATCGTCGTCGCCTGCCAGACCGAGCGCGACCAGGTGCAGAACAGGGCGACCTGCCTTAAAATGCTCAAGGCCAAACTGCTGGAGCTGAAGGAGCGCGAAAAGGAAGAGCAGATGGCGGATATCAAGGGCGAGATGAAGAAAATCGAATGGGGCAGCCAGATCCGCTCCTACGTCTTCCAGCCCTACACGATGGTCAAGGACCACCGCACGGGCTTTGAAACGGGCAATATCGACGACGTGATGAACGGCGGGCTGGACGGCTTTACCACCGCTTATCTCAAGATGCAGTGATACGATGGAAAAAACAAACACAAAGGGGCTTTTTGCCCTGCTGACGGCGCTTTTATTTATCTTCTACACGCTGTTTAACCTCTGCCGCGTGACCGTGGAAACGGCGATGAGCGGCAGCAGCTATGTGACCTGCTTTGAGGCGTATGCGGATACGACGGCGTCGGGCGTGAAGCTGAACGAGTATGCAAAGCTGGGCACGGCGCTGGGCGATTATTTTTCCGGCAGGGCGGAGACCCCGCAGGTCACCGTGACCAGGACGGAGGGCGAGGCGGAGGCGTACAGCGAAAAGGAGCTTGCGCATCTTGCGGATGTGAAGGCGCTCTTGTCCCGCCTGTCCGCGGCGCGGTATATCCTGCTCGCCGTCAGCGCGGCGATGGCGGGGCTTTTGACATGGCTGTATTTAAAGCGCGCCCCCAGGGACGAAAAGGAGCGCGACCGCTGGGTGACGCGCTCCGTCTGGCCGGGCGTGCTCATCGGCGCGGGCGCGGCCGTGCTGTTGTTCCTTGCGCTCGGCGCGTGGGCGTATGTGAACTTTGACGGCCTGTTCGTTACCCTGCACCGGCTGCTCTTTGACAACGACCTGTGGCTCCTGGACCCGCAGACCGACCTGCTCATCCAGCTCATGCCGACCCGCCTGTTCGTGAACCTCTCGTGGGCCGTCATCAAGGACGCGGCGAAAAACCCCGCCATCTTAGCGGGGCTGTGCGTCCTGGCGGCCATCGTCTTGAAGCGTTCGGAGAAAAAAGAAAAAGAGAAGGCAAAATGACGTATTTCGAAGAGTCGAAACAAGCGGCGGAGGCATTGAAAAACAAGCGCCCCGTGCGCATTCTGGCGATGGAGTCCTCCTGCGACGAAACGGCGGCGGCCGTCATCGAGGACGGGCGCAAGATCCTGTCCAACTGTGTGTATTCGCAAATCGACCTGCACGCCCTGTACGGCGGCGTCGTGCCGGAAATCGCCTCCCGTGCGCATGTGGAAAAGGTGAACGTGATGACGGACGCGGCGCTGCGGGAAGCCGGTCTTCGGCTTGCGGATGTGGATGCGCTGGCCGTCACCTTCGGGCCGGGGCTCGTGGGCGCGCTGCTGGCGGGCGTGAGCTTCATGAAGGGGCTGGCGTTTGCCGCGCACAAGCCGCTCATCCCCGTCCACCACATCGAGGGGCATATCTGCGCCAATTTTCTGACCAGCCCCGATTTAGAGCCGCCGTTCACCTGTCTGGTGGTCAGCGGCGGGCACAGCCATATTTTACAGGTGCGCGATCACGGCGTGTACCGGCTCCTGGGCTGCACGCAGGACGATGCGGCGGGCGAGGCGTTCGACAAGGCGGCGCGGGTGCTGGATCTGCCCTATCCCGGCGGCCCGCGTCTGGACAGGCTGGCCGAGGAAGGCGACGACGGCTTTTTGAAGCTCCCGCACCCGCACACCGAGGGCAGGTATGATTTCAGCCTGTCCGGTCTCAAGACCGCGTTCATCAACGCCGTCCACACCATGCAGCAAAAGGGCGAGCCGCTCCGCAAGGCGGACTTGGCGGCCTCCTTCCGCAAAGCGGTCGTCGATATGCTGGTCGAAAAGACCATGCTGGCCGCCCGCGATACGCACGTCACCACGCTGGCGCTGGCCGGCGGCGTTTCCGCCAATGCCCTGCTCAGGCGGCGGATGCAGGCGGAATGCGCGGCGCACGGCATCGCCCTGTATATGCCCGCCCTGCCCCTGTGCGCCGATAACGCCGCCATGATAGGCTCGGCCGCCTATTACCGCCTCCTGCGCGGGGATATCGCCGACCTGACCCTGAACGCAAGGCCGTCCCTGCCGCTGGTCGCAAAGTAACAGGCGGGAACATTTGCTGTGCGCTCTTTGATTTAGCACTTGCTTTTTTTCAAATTTTCGGTATAATAGAAGCTGCCGTTGTGGTGGACGGGCCCCGTGCGATGTAGCGGTGTGAACCCTGTCAGGTCCGGAAGGAAGCAGCAGTAAGCGCTATGCGCATGTGCTGCGGATAAGTCTGACCGCCGCAGCGGTTTTTTATTTTCGCTGTTCTTTTTGAAAAAATCGCACTCCGGACCGCTGTCTGCCGATGCGAAAACACGCGATGGATCATCAAGGAGGCATATTGACCATGTGGAAGATCCCCGAATGCATCACCGCCGCTGACCCCGAAATCGCCCGCGTCATGGAAGAGGAAAGTGCGCGGCAGGAGGCGCACATTGAGCTGATAGCCTCCGAAAACTTCGTTTCGCCCGCTGTCTTGGCGGCGACGGGCAGCATCCTCACGAACAAGTACGCCGAGGGCTATCCGGCGCACCGCTATTACGGCGGCTGTCAGGCCGTGGACAAGGCGGAGGATCTGGCGCGGGAGCGCGCCAAGGCGCTCTACGGTGCGGAGCATGCGAATGTCCAGCCGCACAGCGGCTCGCAGGCGAACATGGCGGTTTATTTCGCCCTCCTTCAGCCCGGCGATACGGTGCTGGGCATGAGCCTTTCCAACGGCGGCCACCTGACGCACGGCAGCCCCGTGAACATCTCCGGCAAATATTTTCACTTTGAAGCCTACGGCATTGACCCCGTGACCGAGCGCATCGACTATGACGCCCTCCTCGCCCGCGCCCGCGAGGTGCGCCCGAAGCTCATCGTGGCGGGCGCGTCCGCCTATGCGCGGACGATCGACTTTGCCGCCTTCCGCCGCGTGGCGGACGATGTGGGTGCGTACCTCATGGTGGACATGGCGCACATCGCCGGCCTTATCGCCGCCGGAGAGCATCCGTCGCCCGTGCCCTACGCGGACGTGGTGACGACGACCACGCACAAGACCCTGCGCGGTCCCCGCGGCGGCATGATCCTCTGCCGCAGCGAATACGCGAAGGCCATTGACAAGGCGAACTTCCCCGGCATTCAGGGCGGACCCTTGATGCACGTCATTGCGGCGAAGGCGGTCTGCTTCCATGAAGCCATGCAGCCCTCCTTCAAGGCCTATCAGCATCAAATCATCCTCAACGCGAAAGCGCTGGAGCACGCCCTGCTCAGGGGCGGCGTGCGTTTGGTCTCCGGCGGCACGGACAACCACCTGCTCCTGCTCGACTTGTGCGACACGCCCGTTTCCGGCCGCGATTTGGAAACATGGCTGGGCGAGGCGAACATCACGGTGAACAAGAACATGGTGCCGCGTGACAAGCGCAAGCCGACCGAGACGAGCGGCATCCGCATCGGCACGCCCGCCGTGACGACCCGCGGCTTCAAAGAGCCGGAGATGGAGAAGATCGCCGATTGGATCATCCGCATCCTGAACGGCGGAGAGGAAGCCGTCCCCGCCGTCCGCGCCGAGGTCGCCGCGCTGACGGAAAGATTTCCGCTGTATCAGTAAGAAATCGGTTAATGGCGGAAACCCTTTTCTTTGAAAAGAAAACGGTTTCCGCGCCTTCCGAAAAGAAATTGGATCCGCAATGGACATTACGGCATCGAAGCGGCGGCATTTGCGTGCCGCAATAAACGGGGATTATTCTGCGGACAGCGCCCCGCTCTCCGCGCTTGAAAGGAGCAGGTTTTGCATGAACAATTACGACGTCATCATCGTCGGCGCAGGCCCCGGCGGTATTTTTGCGGCCTTTGAGCTGAGCAGGCTCTGTCCCGACAGGAAAATCGCCGTTTTTGAGGCAGGGCACCCCTTGGAAAAGCGCCGCTGCCCCATTGACGGCGACAGGGTGAAGACCTGCATCGGCTGCAAGACCTGCTCCATCATGAGCGGCTTCGGCGGCGCGGGCGCGTTCTCGGACGGCAAGTACAACATCACGAACGATTTCGGCGGCACGCTGTACGAGCACATCGGCAGGAAGCCCGCCCTGGCGCTGATGCACTATGTGGACGACATCAACATGCAGTTCGGCGGCGCGGGCACGAAGCTCTATTCCACCGCCGGCTCGCGCTTCAAAAAAATCTGCATTCAGAACAGGCTGAACCTGCTGGATGCCTCCGTGCGCCATTTGGGGACGGACATCAACTACGTCGTCCTGAAAAACCTTTACGAGCACCTGCGCGAAAAGGTGGACTTTTTCTTTGACACCCCCGTCCGCAGCATTCATAAGGAGGACGGCGGCTTTTCCGTCTGCTGCGACGGCGGCAGGGCGTTTACCGGCGCGCAGTGCATCGTTTCCGTCGGGCGCAGCGGCAGCAAGTGGATGGAAACGGTCTGCCAAGAGTTGGATCTGCCCACCAAGTCCAACCGCGTGGACTTGGGCGTGCGCGTGGAGCTGCCCGCCGTGGTCTTTTCGCACCTGACGGACGAGCTGTATGAAAGCAAAATCGTCTACCGCACCGAAAAATTCGAGGACAATGTGCGCACCTTCTGCATGAATCCGCACGGCATCGTCGTCAACGAGAACACGAACGGTATCGTCACCGTGAACGGCCACAGCTACGAGGACGCCGCCAAGCAGACCGAGAACACGAACTTCGCCCTGCTGGTCAGCAAGCGCTTTTCCGAGCCGTTCAAGGATTCCAACGGCTACGGCGAGAGCATTGCCCGCCTGAGCAACATGCTGGGCGGCGGCGTCATCGTCCAGCGCTTCGGCGATCTGGTGCGCGGCCGCCGCAGCACCGTGGCGCGCCTGGAGGACGGTCTGGTCACGCCGACCTTGGCCGCCACGCCGGGTGATTTGAGCCTCGTCCTGCCCAAGCGCATCTTGGACGGCATCATCGAAATGATTTACGCCCTTGACCGCATCGCCCCCGGCACGGCGAACGACGACACCCTGCTCTACGGCGTGGAGGTCAAGTTCTACAACATGGAGGTGGAGGCGGACGAAAATCTGGAGACGCGCCTGCCCGGCCTTTACGTCATCGGCGACGGCAGCGGCATCACGCACTCCCTGTCCCACGCCTCCGCAAGCGGGGTGTATGTGGCGCGGCAAATCGCGCAGATGAAAGCCCGCTGACGGAAAGCGCCCCGTTTGACCCCGATTTTGCTTGCCCATGGTTGCCGTTTTGACATTTAAAAAAGACAGCGTGCCGAGAATTTCGGCACGCTGTTTCAATATTATTTTTGCTTATTGCTCCCCGCCGGCCGCTGAGCGAAACACGAGGATGGCCTTTGCGGAATTGGTGACGGAAAAGGTCAGGAACTCCCAATGCTCTTTGGCCATTTCATTCGCGGCCTTTTCGATTGCCTCGGCCATTTTTTTGGCCTTCGGATGATAATCAAGCACAACGGTTTTGTACTGCATGCGCCGCACCTCTCTTTGACGGCTGAAAGGCCGTTATTCCTTGATCGTATTCCGGAGCAGAGACCAGCACAGCACCTCGTCGCTTTCCGAGTCGAAGCTGAAGAGGAGCATTTCGCCGGTGTCCTCCAGCGTGCAGATCATCTGGTCATAGTCGAGGGTGTAGTTGCTGTCGCCGTACAGCTCGGCGACCTCGTCCAGCGTCATGCCCACGCAGGCGCCGCGCACGGTGGTGATCTCGTCGGTCAGCACCATGATCATTTCGATTTCATCCGCGCCGTCTTCGCCGCAGGGGTAGGTGATGATATCCAGCACGTCGTTGGAATATTCCTTTTCCGTGCCGTCAAAATAGGCGCTTTCATATTCATACTTGGTCATGGCCTCGCCGTACCTGGCTTCCACGGCGGCGAGCAGGGCGGCGGGGTCGGTGCCCAGACGGTAGGAAACGCCCTCAAAGACAAACGCCAGATCCTCCTCGCTCAGCGCGGGGGCGGCGGTCAGGGTATCGGCCACGGCAAACAGCGGCAGCAGGCACAGCGCCAGCAGCAGGCAAAGCATCTTTTTCATCGGGTCACACCATCCTTTCGTGTCGGAAAGCGAACATTCATCATAGGCTGCGTCGGCGGTTTCGGGACGCATTCCGCGTGCGGGTCATCGCCCAAAGCCCCGTATTTTCGGCAGGCATCGGCTGCCCACACCTGCATTATAGCACGAAAAAGAGCCGATTATCAAGAGAAGATGAAAAGTATTTACAAATTATTACGATTTTGCTTCAATAGTGTGGAGCAATCGCCGCTCCGCCCTCATTTTTCCTTCAGGTCGCGCTCCGCCTGCCTTTTCAGCGCCGCCTCACGGTTTTCAAGCTCCCCCGCCATGACGCGGGCAAGGAGGCGGTTCAGCTCCCGCCCGATGCCTTCGCCGTCATAGCCCAGCCGCCGCAGGTCATCGCCGTGCAGACGCAGCCCCTTCAGTGTGTAGCAGAGCCCCTCGTCCAGCACCCGCTTTTTTGCCGCACGCAGGGGCTGAACGTCCTGACCGTCCGCTTCGAGCAGCGTCAGGAGGTCGTCAAAGAGCGCACTGTCCAGCGCGTGAAGCAAAGGCAGCACGGCGGAGGGCTCGGGCGGCGCGCCCATGGATGCAAGCAGCAGCGGCACGTCTCGGATGAGCGCCCTGGGCAGCTTCAGCCCCCGCAGCACGGCCTCGGCGGTTTCGGGCGTTTCGTCCGCCAGAAGCGCCGCCCATGTCAGGCGCTGCGTCCGATTTTTCAGGCGCTCCAGCGCGGACAGCGCCCGCTCGGAAGGCGCGCTCAAGGACATTTCCGGCACGGCGGCGCGCAGGACGTCGGCGTATTCCCGCAGGACGGCCGCCGAATATCCGCCCGCCAGCAGCCCGCCCAGCTCGGCGGCAATGCGCTCGCGGCTGACAGGCGCCGTCCTGTCCTTCAGCCGATGCAGAGCATCCGCTGTTTGGGGCTCTAAGCGAAAGCCCAGACAGGCAGCAAAGCGCAGCGCTCGCAGGATGCGCAGCGCGTCCTCGGTCAGGCGCTTTTCCGGCTCGCCCACGCAGCGGATGATGCCGGCATGGCAGTCCGCCCGCCCGCCGAAGGGGTCGACCAGCCCCTCCTGCCTTCGCCACGCCATCGCGTTGACGGTGAAGTCGCGGCGGCTCAGGTCGGCGCGGATGTCGCGGGTGAAGCGCACCCCGTTCGGGTGCCGCCCGTCCGCATATTCGCCGTCCACGCGGAAGGCGGTGATCTCCACGACGGTATCTTTTGCAGGGATGACCGCCACCGTGCCGTGCTTTTCGCCCGATAAGATGAGCGGATATTCGGCGAACACGGCCCTGATTTCGTCGGGTCTCGCCGCGGTGGTTACATCGTAATCGTGCGGAGGGATGCCGAGAAGGTCGTCACGGACACAGCCGCCGACCAGATAAGCGGGAAAACCGGCGCTTTCCAGCCTGTCCATGACCAAAATCACGGGTTTCGGAACGGAAAAAAACATCAAAAATCCCTCCGTCTGTATCATACAAATCACATCGGCTCTTGTCAAGCATCATGTAACATGGTATAATAAGCAGTATAAAAGTTTGCGGATGTCGGCGCGGCGGCGCAGTCCGTTAAGCTTGCGTACATCCTGCCGGGGGACGCATGCCGTCTCCGCCGAAGGCGATATTGATCTTCCCAGCTTTTCTTCCCGCGAGGGAAAAACAGCCGTATTTTTGTATTTACGCAAAAAGCCGAAAGGAGCTTGCATGGACGCGCATGAGACGCTGCTTTGCGCACGGGCGATATTGAGCGATGTCACGCCCCTGAAAACGGACTGCGGGCGCGGCTGCGGCCATGCCTGCTGCGAGGCGGACGAGGACGGGCAGGGCGGCATGCTCCTGTTCCCGACCGAGGAAGAACTCTATGACCCTCTGCCGGACGGCTTTTGCATCACGCGGGACAGGCTGCTGCCGAACGCCCTGCTCATCACCTGCGAGGGGCGCTGCGAGCGCGCCCTGCGCCCGCTTTCGTGCATGCTCTTTCCGCTCCTGCCCAGGGAAAGGGACGGGCGCGTGCGGGCCGTTCGGGACGGCCGCGCCTGGGCTGTCTGCCCGCTGATGACGTCCGGCCTGTCGGGGCTTGACCCCGCCTTTGTGACGGCCGTCCGAAGGGCGGGCGAGATCCTCTGTGCCTGCCCGACGCACCGAATGTTTTTGGAAAATCTGCATCGGCTGATCGCTTCGTTCCGGACAGGCAGCCTGTGACGCGCCGATAAACCGCCGGGCGCAAAGCGATATGATAACATCCCCGCTTCATCGGAAAAAAAGCGGCCGAAGGGAGAGAAAGCTGTGTGGCGTCAGATACCCTGCCCCGTGGAGACACGCGAAAACGCGCTGGGTGAGATTCGGCTGGCGGACGCCGTTATAGACCCGCTGGAGGAGTATATCGGGCAGGCGCAGTGCGTGTACATCGACCCGCCCTTTTTCACGGGCGAGTCCTTTGTCATGCGCCAGCGCATCGGCGAGGCAGGCTGGAAAAACGGCTCGCCCGCCGTTTCCCTGACCGCGTACAGCGACGTTTACGAGAGCAGGGAAGCCTATCTTGCCTTTCTCCGCGCCCTCATTCGGAAGGCGCACGCCCTGCTTCGGGACACGGGCGCCATGTTCCTGCATCTGGACACGCGCATGGACGCCTACGCCCGACTGCTTTTGGATGAAATTTTCGGCGAAAAGAACTTCGTCAATCAAATCATCTGGGCGTACCAGTCCGGCGGGCGCTCGGTCAGGCGCTTTTCCCGCAAGCACGACCTGATCTTCTTCTATCAGAAGTCCCGCCGCCTGGCGTTTGATTTGAGCGAGGTCCCCATCCCGCGGGAGGGCAACCGGCAGAACCATATGCGCCGCACCGTGGACGGGGAAGGCCGCGCCTGCCGCACCATCCGCTCCGGCGGGAAGACCTATGTGTACTACGATGACGACCCCGTGTATCCGGGCGACGTGTGGACGGACCTGTCGCACCTTCAGCAGAAAGACCCGCAGCGCACGGGCTACGACACGCAAAAGCCGCAGGCGCTCATGGAGCGGATATTAAAGCCCGTCACCAAAGAGGGCGATTTGGCGGTCGACCTGTGCTGCGGCTCAGGGACTTTCCCTTTGACCGCCGCCCTGCTCAAGCGCCGCTTCCTGGGCGTGGACAGCGGGAAGCCGGCCGTCAGCGTGAGCCGCAAGCGCCTGATCGCCGCCAAGATACCCTTTACGCTGAACGCCTGCGCGCCGCTCATCCCCGCGCAGCTGGATGCCGGGCTGTACGGCGGCATTGCCTTCTGCGACGTCGTCCTGCGGGGCTTTTCCGCCGCCGGGCTGCCGGAGGAAGCGCGGGGTCTGGACGCCGTGGACCAGTGGTCGGTCGGCGTGCTGCGGGACGGGCAGCTGTATGTGCTGGACGATTCGGTGCGCCTCAAGCAGAGTCCGGCGCTGCGCTCCGCCCTGCAGATCCCCCTCATCTCCGGCACGCCCGCCGTCAGCGTGACGGATGTGCTGGGCAACCGGTACTGCTTTGTGTATGAAAGCTGAGCCTTTTCCAAAACATCCGACGGAATGTTACCGATTATTCACAACTGAGCCCTTGTCATATGAGGCGGCAGGGCGTATAATGGTTTAACGCACCGCAGCGCGGAGATTTAAAGGAGAGGAGAGCGGCGCATGTACAGCTTTGTTTACATGGAGCAGAATCTTTTTGCCGTCGCAGTGCTGGCCGTTCTGCTTTCGAACCTGCGCAAAAACGGCGGCATGATGCGGGACGAGGTGCTGTTCCGCCGCCTGGTCGCCTCGGTCATGATGGTGCTGATCGTGGACGGCTTTTCGTGGGTCATCGAGGGGAGGACATTCCCCGGCGCGCACCTTCTGCTGGTCTGCCTAAACACCGTGTACTTTTTCCTGAGCGGGCTCATTTCCTTTATCTGGGCGCAGTACATTGATTGCCGCCTGTTCCCGCGGGACAAGAACTGGCGCAGGCGCCGGTACTTCTACATGGTGCCCTATGCGTTCCTGTCCGCGGTCGCGCTCCTGACCCCGTTCACGGGCTGGGTCTTCACCGTGGACTCCGCCAACATCTATCACCGCGGCGGCACGATGTTCTATGCCCATACCCTGCTCTCCGGCTTCAGCACGGTGTTTGCCGCCTCCCGCGCCCTGTGGATGATACGCAGGGATTTGTCCCGCATCCGCAAGAACGAGACGGTGCTGATCTCCATGCTGTCCCTTCTGTCCTTTTTCAGCGGGCTGGTGCAGCTGGACAATAAGGACTACCCCCTGCTTTGGATCATGACGACCGTTTCCCTGCTCATCGTCTTTGTCCGCCTGCAGAACAGGCAGATAACATTGGACACCCTGACGAGCATCAACAACCGCCGGACGCTGAACCGCTATCTGGAGACCGCGTTCACCAACCTTAAAAAGGGCGATGCGCTGTATCTCATCATCATCGATATCGACGATTTCAAGTCCATCAACGATACCTTCGGCCATGCCGTCGGCGATGCCGCCATCATCGAGTCGGCGGAGATCTTAAAGCGCGTCTGCGGGCGCGGCGGGTATTTTCTGGCGCGCTACGGCGGCGATGAATTTGTCGTGGCAGCCGTCCGCCGCCACGGGAGCGACATGAACGACGTGATAGAGCAGGTCAACAGCGAGGTCGCTTTGAGCAACGCTTCGTCCGACCAGCCCTACAGGCTCTCCTTCAGCATGGGGCATGCCCATCTGCACGAGGGAGACCCCCGCGGCGTGGAGGGGCTCATCCGTGCGGCCGACCGCTGGATGTACACCAAAAAGCGCTCCGGCAAGCGCGCCGCAGCCGAAAGAGCGAAAGCCGGCGCGAATGCCGCCGAAAGCGCCGAAGAAACGGCGGACGGGAGCGCCGATGCGGGCTGCGCCCTCTGCCAAAGCCCGTCCTGCCCGTGCGAAAAGAGACAGGACGAAGAGGAATAAGAGAAAGACAGACGGGAGACCTTTCCTTTTGCAAAAGGAAAGGTCTCCCGTGCCCTCTAAAGGAAAACGTTTATACACAAAGTAAGAATCGAAGCGAAGAAGCAGTATCTGTGTGCGGCGGGCAAAAGGGGCGATTCATTCCGAAAAAGAATACTTTCCCCCGTTGTCCGATGATTTGCCTTACACGCGCAGGAAGTCCAGCAGCGCTTCCTTGTCCTGCGCGCCGACGGTGCGGCGCTGCTCCCGTCCGTCTTCAAAGACGATGAGCGTCGGGATGCTGCTGACGCGGTAGCGGGCGGCCAGCTCCGCCTGTTCGTCCACGTTGACCTTGCCCACATACGCCTTCCCCTCGGTCTCCTCGGCGATTTCCTCGACAACGGGCGCTATCATGCGGCAGGGCATGCACCACGTCGCCCAGAAATCCACCAGCACGGGCTTATCGGCCTTCAAAACCTTCTCCTCAAAATTATCGGTCGTCAATGTGATCTCACGCATTGGTTTCACTCCTTTTCCGCATCCGAAACGGAATGTCCGTCCGTCTGCTTCTTTTCTTCTTCGCGGACGGCGATGACGCGCGGCTTCCACGCATTGCGGCGGCCGAGGCGCCTGTCCGCCACATGCAGCCCGCCCCACGCAAGGAAAAGCCCGATGAGGCCGCCCGCTGCTGCCGCGGCGTCTGTCTGAAACACGGTCTGCCCCAGGAAAACGCCCGCCATCAGCCCCAGCAGGGGGATGACATAGGCCAGCGCGGACGCCTTTACGATGCGTGCGTCCGGCATCTCGACGTCCACCTGCGCGCCGACTGCGGCGTTTCCCTCCAGTTCGACCAGTTCTCTGTGCGCGTGCCCCGTGCAGGCACCGCATTTTTCGCACATTTCGGGGCGGTCAAAGCAGACCTTGAGCCTGCCGTTTGCCGCCTCCGTCACACGACCCGTTCGAATCATCCGTCATTCACACCCTCATGCCGTCCTGCGGATCCGTCCGCATACAGATTATACCACAGAAGCGGGAAATAAAACAAGCCGGCAGGGCGGGGATCCTCTCCGGGACACGGCATTCTTTCCCTCCGCAAACATTCGGCGTTCCGCCCCCGTGAGGCGCAGCGTCCGCTTCTTGTCATAACATGCAAAGTATGCTATACTGAGAATGCTGAAAAAGGCAGAAAGGATGCGCTGTATGGACTTTTTGCAGATCATCGAAGACAAGAAGCTGGGACGGGCGCTGTCTGCCGAGCAGATTCGGGATTTTGCCCTCGGCGCGGCGCGGCGCACGGTGCCGGAATATCAGCTGGCCGCCCTGCTGATGGCGATTCGCTTAAACGGCATGGATGCCCGCGAAACAACGGATCTGACGATGGCGATGGCGCATTCCGGCGATATGCTGGAGCCGGACGTCGGCGGCATCCCCGTGGACAAGCATTCCACCGGCGGCGTGGGCGACACCACGACGCTGGTGTTGGCGCCCCTTGTGGCGGCCTGCGGCGGCAAGGTGCTGAAGATGAGCGGGCGCGGGCTGGGGCATACGGGTGGCACGGTGGACAAAATGGAGGCCATCCCCCATATGAAGACATCCCTGCCCGAAGCGGAATTTGTGCGCATTGTCCGCGAAATCGGCTGCGCGGTGGTCGGGCAGAGCGCGGAACTGGCACCGGCGGACAAGGAATTGTACGCCCTCAGGGACGTGACCGGCACGGTGGATTCCATCCCCCTGATCGCCTCCAGCATCCTGTCCAAGAAGTTCGCCTCCGGTGCGCGCTCCATCGTGCTGGATGTGAAGTTCGGCTCCGGCGCCATCATGGATACGCTGGAAAAGAGCGTGCAGCTTGCGCAGACGATGGTATCCATCGGCGAGCACGCGGGGCGGGACGTCATCGCCGTGGTGTCCTCGATGGCCGAGCCTCTGGGCACGCACATCGGCAACGCGCTGGAGGTCAGGGAAGCGATCGACATCCTTTCCGACCGCGCCGGCGGGGATCTGAAGACCGTCTCCCTCTTCCTGGGGGCGCGGATGCTCGTCGCCTCCCATGTGTGCGCGACGGCGGACGAGGCCGAGAAAAAGCTGGAGCAGGCACTTGTGTCCGGCGCGGGCCTCAACAAGCTGCGCGAAATGATCGCGCGGCAGGGAGGCGATGCGCGGGTCTGCGACGATTTGAGTCTGCTCCCGCAGGCGCCGATCGTGCGCGATATTTTCCTGAATGCGGGCGGCTATGTCACGCAGATGGACACGACGGCGCTGGGCAATGCGGCGCAGGGCATGGGCGCGGGGCGCAAGAAAAAGGGCGAAAACATCGACCCTGCCGTCGGCTTTGTCATGCGGGTGCGGCTGGGCGATTTTGTGCACGCGGGCGATACGCTGGCGACCCTGTACGCCCACAGCGAAGAGAGCGCGGACTGGGCGGAGGCGGGCATCAAGCGCGCCGTGACGCTGAGCGACGCGCCTGTCGAAAAGCCGCCGCTGATCTACGCGGTGATCACCAAAGACGGCATTGAAAAGCCGGAGATGTAAGGAGTATTTGCCATGAAAAAGCTGTCTGTTCTGCTGGCGCTCTGCCTTTTATGCACGCTGTGCGCGGCCGCTTCGGCGGACACGGGCACCCTGTCCAAGCTGGAGCTTTCCTCCTACACCGATTCCATCCTGAAAACGGCGCTGATCGACAATCGGTACGAGGCCGAGGAGACGGACGGAGGCTGGCTGCTGCGCTTTAAGCAGTACACGCTGAAGACCGATGCGCAGAAGCTGACCTCCTCCACCCGCATCCTGGCCGTCATCTTCGACGACCTGACGCTGGGCGACGACTGCATGGGCGATTTGCGCGGCATCAAGCTGAACGACTCTTTGCAGACCCTGCTGTCCGCCTACCCGCTGGAAAATGCCTCCATGACGGGCACGCGGGAGGAAGCGGTGCTGTATGCGGACGGCGAGCTGCCGGGGCAGGCGGCTGTCGGGTACTTAAAGCGGGACGGGCAGCGCGTGACACAGATCACCCACTACGCCTATTACATGGCGGACAGCGGCGTGGGCGTGGCGGCGGCCGTCTATGACCTGCGCGATGGCGCCGTCGTTCGGGCGGAGCTGAACCTGTCCATGCCCACCCTCACCGTGCAGGACGCAAAGGACGAGCTGGCCGCCTTCCGGGACGTGCTGGGGCAGACGGAATATTCCGCGTATCTGAGCGCGGCGGAGGGCGGCGAGGCGCTGCCGTTTGACCGCGACGACCTCATCTTTTCCGGCATGGACTTTCTGGACTTAACGCCGGAGGATGCGCAGAACGTGCTGGGCGACGACTTTGCCGAGGAATGGCTGGAGGACGGGGACACCTTCATCCACGTTATGGAGTGGAACGCCGCGACGATCACCTTCCTGCACGACAGGGACAGGAACCTTCTGCGCGTGGACAGCCTGTACATGGACGAGGACACCCTGGAAGGGCCGCGGGGCATCCGCATCGGCGACCGGCAGGAGAACGTCATCTCCTGCTTTGCCTCCGAAGCGGGCGTGAGCGACGGCGACGTGACCTACCTCTACGGCGCGGCGGGCGATGAAAGTTACGGCCTGGCCGAGTATGTGGCCGCGGGCGAGACCTGTATCCGCTACGGCTGCACGGTGGAGGATCATGCCGTGACCCTCATTCTGAATATGCGTGAAGCCACCCTGACCAGCATGATCTTACAGATGGAATAAACGCAGAGCGGCCGCCCGCCG
Organism: bacterium; assembly: GCA_963626285.1. Taxonomy (GTDB): domain Bacteria; phylum Bacillota; class Clostridia; order Christensenellales; family Aristaeellaceae; genus CAVDRM01. Next base: position 30,596 of record CAVFWQ010000002.1, read on the forward strand.
TAAAGCGTGACCGCCAAGTGCTGAGTCTGTCATTCAAGGAAAGCCGGAGGCATTATGAAGATCGACTTAACCTGTCCGGTGGAGCTGTGGCATTTTAAAATGCCGACGGCTCAATACCCCGTCTGCACGGTGCAGCTGTACAACCTTTCTGAAAAGACGGTCAGCAGCGTGCAGGCCTGCTTTCTGTGCTTTGACGCGGAGGGCGAGCAGATAACGCGGCAGGTCGAGCGTGTGCAGGGACTGGATGCGCCGACGCGCTGCGCCTTTGAAATGGCCGTGGCGGTGGAGGGCGGCGCGGACGCCTCCGACATGGAGCTCATCATCGAAAAGGTCTGGTTTGACGACGGCACGGTCTGGCGGCGCGGGACGGCGCCCGTCAGCGAATACACCCTGTCCGCCCCGCCGGACGACAAGCGTTTGCAGGTGCTCCGGCAGATGGCGGGCGCGGACGCCTCCGTCTACCCCACCGACCAGGGCGCGGTCTGGGTGTGCATCTGCGGCCGCGCCAATGCCGCCAGCGAGGAAAACTGCCGGCGCTGCCTTCGCTCCAAGCATGATATTTTCGCCAGCTTCAACGAGGCGGCCGTGGAAAAGGTGCTGTACCTGCGCGAGACCGCCATGGAGGAGCAGCGCCGCCGCGAGCGGGCGGAGCAGATTCGCCTGCTCAACGAAAAGGAGGCGCTGGAAAAAAAGAAAAAGCGCCGCCGGAAGCGGATCCTGACCGTTCTCATCACCACCGTCTGCGTGCTGGCGTTGGCCTACGGGACGCTGTTTCACTTTATCCCCTGGTATGTGTATACAAGCTCCGTCCGGGAAATGGACAACGCGCAGTACGACGCGGCGCGGAAGGGCTTCACGCGGCTGGCGGAATACGATTATCGGGATTCCGCCGAGATGATCTCGGAGTGCAATTACCGTCAGGCCAAGGCAGCTCTGGAGGGCGGCACCTACACCTCTTTGGCCGCCGCGCAGGAGATGTTCGATGCCCTTGACTACAAGGACAGCAAGACCCTGGCGAAGGAGGCGCGGTATTTACAGGCCGAAAAGCGCCGTGCGGCGGGCGAATGGGACGCGGCGTTTGCGATCTATGAGGGCATCGCCGGTTACAAAAACGCCGTCGAGTGCATGGATCTGTGCGTCTACGGCCGTGCGGACGAAAACATGCAGAAGGGCGATTATGCCGCTGCGCGGGCGGATTTTTTGACTTTGGGCAGCTTCAGCGACGCCGCGGCGAAGGCGCTGGAATGTCTTTATCAGCCGGGCTTGAAGGCGCTGGCGGAGAACGATGCGGAGACAGCCATTGCCTGCTTTACGGAGCTGGGCGATTACAGAGAGAGCGCCTTAAAGCTCAGGCAGGCCTATTATCTGGCGGGCGACCTTCTGTTTAAGCAGGAGGACTATGACGCGGCGGCGGACTACTTCCTCCTGGCGGACGATTATTCCGATGCTTACCGCCGCGCCACGCAGTGCCTGTACGAGCCGGCGGTCAAGGCGATGAACGCGGGCGAATACGAGACCGCCGCCGAAATGTTTGAAAAAATCAGCACCTACAGCGATTCGGCCGCCCGCTTCAGCGAGTGCGAATATCAGGTGGGGCTTGCGCTGATGGAGGCTGAGGACTACGAGGGTGCGCAGGCGGCGTTTGAAAAGGCGGGCGAGTATGAGCCGGCCAGGGAAGCGCTGAACGAATGCATCTACCTGCCCGCCCTGACGCTGCTGGCAGACGGCGATACGGATGCGGCGCTGGCACAGCTTCGGCGCATCCCCGGCTACAAGGACGCCGACGAGCTGGCCGAGCAGATTTCCTATGAAAAGGCGCTGGAGGCGCTGAATGATCAGGAGTACGAGACCGCCATTTCCCTGTTCACCGAATTGGGCGAATACGAGGACAGCGCCTCCCTGCTGATGGACGCCCGCTACGGGCAGGCGCTGGCCGCGCTGGAAGCGGGCGATGCGGACACGGCGTACGAGCTGTTCTCGGCGCTGGGCAATTATCTGTCCAGCGCCCAGTACCTGCGGCAGGCGACCTATGAACGCGCCGTAAAGCTGCTGGAGCTTGAAAAATGGCAGGAGGCGCAGGCGCTGCTGGCCACCATCCCCGATTATGAGGGCGTGTCCGAGCAGCTTTCCGAATGCCTCTATCAGCAGGCGCTGTCCGCCGTCAACTCGTTGGATTACGCGGGCGCCATCGATAAATTGGGCGCCATCCTCTCCTACAAAAATTCGCAGGATCTGTTCAATGACTGCACCTATCGGCTGGCGACCTCCTATATGGAGGCGGGCGATCATGCGCAGGCCGCCGCGCTCTATGCGCAGATCCCCGCCTACGAGGATGCGGGCGCTTTGGCTGAGCAGTGCTACGACACCTATTTTTCCGATGCCTACGCTGCGGCAAAGGCCGCCTATGACGAGAAGGACTATGCCGCCGTGGTGGACGCGGTGAGCGGGCTTGACCTGTCCTCGCTGGGCGACAAGTACGCGGACTTAAAGCCCATATTCGAGGAGGCCGCCTACTTCTACGCCGAGGCGCTCTACGCGGACAGGCGCCCCTATGAGGCGTACCAGATCTACAAGCTGATACCCGATTACAGGGATGTCGCCGACAAAAAAATGACGCGCATCTGCTATCAGGTCATCGGCAGCTGGGTCAGCTCCAAGGGCGCGCATTTCATCTTCAACGACGACGGGACGTGCAGCTTTGACGGCGCGAACATGTACTACTATGCGCGGCAGTACCTTTTGCAGACGGGCCCGACGGCGGACGACATGAGTACGGATTATCAGATCATCAACATTTCCAAGCGGGCGCTGACCCTGAAAAACAAAAAGTCGGGCAAGACCTACCGGCTCACCCGCGAAGAGACGGAGCAGGCCGAATGAAGCTGAAGGAAGCATTCAGAGCCGGCGCGGGTGACATCGGCGGGGACGGGCGTCTGGACGTGCTGGACGGCGTGCGGGCGCTGTTCGTGTTCATCGTCGCCTGGTACCACATCTGGCAGCAGAGCTGGCTCTCCCCCGCCGTGACGGTGTTCGGGACGTACATCAGCCTTGACTTTTTGCCGCGCTCGGGCTATATGTTTGTGGACGGGATGCTGCTGCTGAGCGGCCTTCTCCTCTACTATCCCCTGACGGACGGGAAGCGGACGCTTTCCGTCCTGCCGTTTTACAAAAAGCGGCTCGTGCGCATCCTGCCCTCCTACCTGCTGAGCATCGTCATCATGCTGCTGTTTTATGCGCTGCCGTGCGGGAAGTACGCCTCCTTTTCGGCGGGATTCAAGGATGTGCTGGCGCACCTTACCTTCACCCACACCTTCTTCCCCTTCAGCTATCAGTCCACGCCCCTGAACGGCGCGCTCTGGACGCTGGCTGTCGAAATGCAGTTCTATCTGCTGTTCCCGCTGTTTGCAAAGGGCTTTCGCAAACATCCCGTGCTAACGTTTTCCATGATGACGGCCGCCGCCTTTGCCTACCGCGCTTATGTCGCCGGCTTTGAGGACACGGCGATGTACATCAACCAGCTCCCCGCCTTCCTGGACGTCTATGCCCTCGGCTTTCTGGCGGCGAAGACCATCGCCCTGCTGAAAAACAGGATGCAGGGCGAGAGCAGGACGGAAAAGCTGCTCTTTTCGGCGGTGGCCGTCCTGTGCTGCGTGCTGCTCGTGCGGCTGCTGCAGGAGCAGGCGGGCAACCCGGACTATGCCTCCATCCGCCTGGGGCAGCTTGCGCACCGCTTTCCCCTGGCGGTGCTGCTGGCGGTGCTGATGGTCTCCCTCTGCTTTTCCCTGCCGACCCTTCGGTTTCTTTTCGGCAACCCCCTCATGCGCTTTTTCTCCGCCATCTCCTTCCAGTACTACATCTGGCATCAGGTGTTCGCCGTGCGCGTGAAGGAATGGGGGCTCATCCCCGCCGAAAGCCCGGAGCCGTGGCGGTACGGGGAAAGGGCATGGCAGCACCCCTACACGGCCGTGTGCTTTTTGGGCGCGCTCGTCATCGCGGTCGCCGTCACCTTTCTTTTTGAAAAGCCCCTCGCCCGGCGGCTTTCGGCCAAACGCAACTCCGCCCTTTCACGATAATTTTTTTTGAAGGAAGGAAAACCAAATGCGCGTAACACTGCAAAACCTGACCAAGAAATTCGGCGCCACCGCCACGCGGACAAAGCCCACCGTCGCCGTGAACGACTTTTCCGTCACCCTGGAGGACGGCGAGCTGATTTCCCTGCTGGGGCCGTCCGGCTGCGGCAAGTCCACCATCCTGAACATGCTGGCGGGCATCATCCCTGTCACATCGGGGCACATCTTTTTTGACGATGAGGACGTGACGGGGCTGCCGCCGGAGCGCCGCGGCATTGGTCTGGTGTTCCAGAATTACGCGCTGTACCCGCACATGACGGTGCTGGAAAACATCTGCTTCCCGCTGGAGATTCAGCGCATTCCCCTGGCGGAGCGCAGGAAACGGGCGCTTGCGATGGCCAACCTCGTCCACGTAGACGAATTGCTCAACCGCCGCCCCAAGGAGCTGTCCGGCGGACAGCAGCAGCGCGTGGCCATCGCCCGCGCGCTGGTCAAGGAGCCGCGGCTGCTGCTCCTGGATGAGCCGCTGTCCAATCTGGACGCCCGCCTGCGCCTTGAGATGCGCGAGGAGATTCGCCGCATCCAGCAGCAGACAGACGTCACCACCATCTTCGTCACCCACGACCAGGAGGAGGCCATGTCCATCTCCGACCATATCGTGCTGATGAAAAAGGGCGTGTTTCAGCAGTACGATGTGCCGCAGGCACTGTACGACGAGCCGGCAAACCGCTTCGTGGCGGACTTTCTGGGCAACCCGCCCATCAACCATTTGGACGGCGCGATATCCGGCGATACCTTCACGTTAACGGACGGCAGCGCCTCCTTCAGGCATCCCATCTTCCGAAAAGCACCGGACGGGAAAGCCGTGTCCCTCGGCATCCGCGCAGAGGCCGCGTTTGACGCGGAGGACGGGCAGAACGGCTGCATGACCTGCTCTGTCCGCCATGTGTACACCATGGGCAAGGAGCAGCTCACCTATCTTACCTTCGGCACATCCGAATGGCGCGCCTATCTGGACGCGGACAAGGTGCGCAAAGAAGGCGAGACCGTGCGCATCGGGCTTCGCAATCGCGGCGTGTTTCTCTTTGATGCGGAAACGGGGGAGCGCTACTGATGAGTACGTTTCAGAAAAGGCTGGCGCGGCGCTATGCGCGCAATCCCCGCCTCGTGGGGCACGCCGCCGCTTTCACCCTGGTCGCCCTGCTGCTGATCGCTTTGAGCGTCTGGGGCTTTACCTCCCTGCACACGGTGGAGGGAAAGACCTTTGAAGAGGCAGTCAAGATGGCCAAGACGCAGACTTTGGCGCGCAATTTCAAAGACCTCTCCTTCTCCGAAAAGGTCTATTACACCTCCCAGCACAGCTATGTTTTTCTGCTGATTTCCGGCGCTGTCTGCGCGGCCGTGTCCGCCCTGCTCTGGCGCGTCATTTTCCGGCGGGATCTGACGAAGAAGCACGAGGTCTCCGGCTATCTGGAGGCGTTTGACTTCGTCCTGCCGTTCATGATCGGTCTGGCCGTGTTCACCGTCTACCCCATCATCAACGTGGTGCTGCTCTCCTTCAAGGAAAAATACAAGCAGCTTTCGGACTCCTTCGCCTCGTGGGGCTTTGCCAACTACACCAAGGTATTGAACGACGCCCGCTTCATCTCCGCCCTCAAAAACACGGGCGAATATGTGCTGTTCGTCGTGCCCATCTCCACCTGCCTGGCCATCGTCATCGCCAATCTTCTTAACAAAAAGGTGAAGCTGAACGCCCTCTTCCAGACCGCGTACTTCCTGCCGATGGTCACGGCGGCGATGGCGACCGGCCTTGCGTGGAAATTCATGTTCAACTTCCAGAGCGGCCCTATCAACTATGTATTGGGGCTGTTCGGCATCGAGCCGGTGGAATGGATCACCAAGGCGCAGTACAACATCTGGGCGCTGATCATCTACGGCATCTGGAACATCCTGCCCTTTACCATCATTCTGATGATCTCGGGGCTTCAGAACATCGACGAAACCTATTACACGGCGGCGCGGGTGGACGGCGCCCGTTCCATGCGCATCTTTTTCCGCATCACCGTGCCGCTCCTTGCCCCGACCATTTCTCTGGTGCTTATCATCAATTCCATCTCCAGCGCCAAGGTCTTCAACGACCTCTTTCCCCTCTTTAATTCCAACCCCGGCACCTATAACAACCTGTACACCGTTGTTTACTACATCTATAAAAAGGCGTTTAACAGCAGCCCGAACGATTTGGGCGGCGCGTCTGCGGCGGCCATTGTCCTGTTCCTCATCCTCTTTGTGCTGACCATGCTCCAGCAGTGGATCCAGCGCAAGTGGCGTTATTAAAGGGGGCGAATGTTCGTGAGCAAGCAATTTGTCAATGACCTGCGCCCCTCTCTCGTGCGTGACAGGATCCTGCCCTTTGTCCTGACCTTCCTCAAGTATTTTCTCCTGACCGCCGGCGCCGTGCTGATGGTGTTCCCCTTCTATTGGATGTTCACCACCGCGTTTAAGACCAACGCCGAGGCCGTGCGCTTCCCCCCGCAGTGGATCCCCTCGCACCTTGAATGGCAGAACTTCGTCACCGCCTTCAACACCGCGCCCTTCGGCACATACTTTTTAAACTCCATCATCGTGACGGTCTCCTGCGTCATTCTGACGGGCGTGACCACCATTTTCGGCGCGTTCGCCTTCTCCCGCCTCCGCTTTCCGGGGCGCACGCTGATTTTTTCCCTGCTCATCTCGCTGATGATGGTGCCGTTTGAAATGCTGACCATCACCAACTATCAGACCGTGGCCAAGCTGGGGCTCATCAGCACAAAGACCGCACTGGTCGTCCCCTTCATGTCCAGCATCTTTTACACCTTTATTCTGCGGAATTTCTTTGATTCCGTGCCGGACAGCCTCTACCAGTCCGCCCGCGTGGACGGCGCGACCAACTGGTTCTACCTCTGGCGCGTCATGGTGCCGATCGCGCGGCCGTCCCTCATGACCATCGTCCTGCTGAATGCCATCGCCTCGTGGAACTCCTTCATGTGGCCGATGCTCGTCACCAATGTGCCGGAGAGCTACACGCTGACGATGGGTCTTCTCGTCTTTACCTCCGAGGGAGGCCCCGACCCGAACCTGCAGATGGCCGCCTCCACCATCGTCGTCATCCCCGTCATCATCCTCTTTCTCTTCTGCCGCAAGCAAATCGTCAACGGCGTGGCCAGAGGCGGCATCAAGGGATAAGCCTCTTTCTGCGTGTCAAAAAACTGCATTTTTGACACGCTCCATGCAGGATGAAGTGCTTCATCCTGCATGGGAAGGCTGCGGAAATGATTTTTCTGTGCTGACTATCCTAACAATCGCTTCGCCCGACCGGCAAAGCCGGTCGATACGATTAAAAATGAAGGGGCATCGGTCCCTTCATGCATCCCCAGGAATGTCTGCGGACTTGTTCGGCAGTCTGAAAGCCCGCGAAAAAACGGGCTTTCTTTTCACGGTATGTTTTTTATCAATTTTTCTTGACGGTTCGGCCGGCGAAGAGTAATCTTGTTCACGAAAGCTATGCAGACGGGAGGGGCGGCGATGCCGACAAAAACGAGCCGGCTCATGCTGCGGTTTCTGAAAGAGAACCCGCTGGCGGCGGGCATTGCGAAAACGAACAGCGTGATGGACTTTGAGCCGCCTGTTCGGATGCTGGAAAAGCTGCGCATCGAGGGAACGAGGGTGCGGCAGGTGCGCGGCACGCCGTGCCCTGCGCTGTGGGTGCGGCCGAAGGGGGAAAGGCTGAAGCACAAGACGCTGCTCCACCTGCACGGCGGGGCGTATGTGTCGGGCGGGCTTTTGCAGGCGTATGCCGTCATTGCGCCCGTCTGCGCCCGCAGCGGGGTGCAGGCGCTGACCTTTGCCTACCGTCTGGCGCCCGAATACCCGTATCCGGCGCAGCTTCAGGACGCGCTTTCCATGTACGACTGGCTGGAGAACGCGGGCTATGCGGCGAAGGACATCCTGCTGGTCGGCGAGAGCGCGGGCGGCAATCTGGCCTTGGCGCTGACGCGGGCGCTGCGAGGGCAGGGACGGCCGCTTCCGGCGGGGCTGTGTCTCCTGTCGCCGTGGTGCGATTTGATGCAGGAGGGCGAGAGCTACGAAAAAAACAAGGCCGTTGACGCGACCCTGGACGCCTCTTCCCTGAAGCAAAGCGCGCTGGACTTTGCGGGCGGAAACGCTTCGCTCCTGAGCGACCCCATGCTCTGCCCGCTCAGGGCGGACTTTCACGGCTTTCCCCCGACGCAGATCCACTGCGGGACGCACGAGCTGCTGCAAAGCGATTCGAGGTCCCTGCTGGAATGCATGAAGCGGGACGGCACGGCCGCGCAGCTGTTTGAATGGGAGGGGATGTGCCATGTGTTCCAGATCTTCCCGTTTGAGGAGAGCAGGCAGTCGCTCAGAATCATGGGGGATTTTATCCACACGTTTTCAGCGGACGGCGAAGCGGGCGGGAAAGCATGATGTTTTTGCATTCTTTCTGCGCGCTCCGTTTGCACTCACCGGCATTTTGTGCTATACTTTCAGCATCGCAAAGGAGTGAGACGGACTGCGTATGAAGAAGGAACGGGAAAACATCTGGAATGTCCCCAATGTGCTGACCATGATTCGCTTTCTGCTGCTCCCCGTGTATTGGGTGCTGATGAGCGAAGACTGTTATTATCAGGCGCTGGCCGTTTATGTGGCCGCATCCCTGACCGATTTGGCGGACGGCTACCTTGCGCGGAAGCATGACCAGATTACCAATTTCGGCAAGCTGATGGATCCGCTGGCGGACAAGCTGATGGTGCTGTCCGTGATGCTGTCGCTGGTCATCAAGGGCATTCTGCCCGCCCTGCCACTGATCATTCTGGCGGTCAAGGAGGGGCTGATGGTGCTGGGCGGCGCCGTCATGCTCAGGCACGGCGTGGTGGTGTACTCGAAATTCATCGGAAAATTCGCGCAGACGCTGGTCGTCTGCTCCCTGATTTTATCCTTCTTCCATGCATTCTGGACGCGCATCGGCATTCCCGTGCACCGCATCCTGCTCTGGACGGGCGTGGCGGCAACGCTCTGCGCGCTGGTCTTTTATGCATCAAACTGCGTCAAGCAGCTGAAAGAACATAAGGAATGAATATTCGCCTCAAAGCCCCCGCTTCGGGGCTTTTTTCGTAGAAAGGAAGCCACACGGCGGTGTCCCGCAGATTTTCCTCGTTTGACATCCCGCAGTCCGCTCTGTATAATGAAGGGGAAAACGGATGACGGAGGCGTTGGCATGAAAATTACGGCGGTTGAGTGGGGGCGCGTTTCCATCCCGCTGCGTACGGCGTTCAAGACGGCGCAGCGGACGGCGACCGTTGCGGAAGAAAACATTTTGAAGCTCTGCACCGATACGGGCGCGGTGGGCTACGGCGAAGCGCCCGCCACGGGCGTCGTGACGGGCGATACCTCCGGCTCGATCGCCGCGGCGTTTGAAAGGCATATCGGCCCTGCCCTGCTGGGGCGGGACGTGGATGACTTTGAGGATCTGATGCGGCTCGTCCAGCGCTCCATGGTGCATAACACCAGCCCCAAGGCGGCGGCGGACATGGCGCTGTGGGACCTGTACGGGCAGAGGTACGGCATTTCGGTCTTCAAGCTGCTGGGCGGCGCACGCTCGCATCTGGTAACCGATTTGACCATCAGCGTGAATCCGCCGGAGGAAATGGCGCGGGACGCGGAGGAAGCCATCCGGCGCGGGTTTGACTGCCTGAAGCTCAAGGTCGGCGTTGACCCTGCCCTGGACACGGCGCGGCTCAAGGCCATCCGAAGCGTCGTTCCCAAGGAAACGGTCATCCGCATTGACGCAAATCAGGCGTGGACGCCCAGGCAGGCCGTGCGCATCCTGAACGATATGCAGGCGCAGGGGCTGAACATCGAGTTTGCGGAGCAGCCCGTCGCCGCCCATGATCTGGAAGGGCTCAAGTATGTCACCGAGCGCAGCGACGTCCCCATTCTGGCGGACGAGGCGGTCTTTTCTCCGGACGACGCGCTGAAAATTCTGCAGATGCACGCGGCGGATCTCATCAACATCAAGCTCATGAAGTGCGGCGGCATCCATAACGGTTTAAAGATCGCAACCCTTGCTGAGCTGTACGGCGTGGAGTGCATGATCGGCTGTATGCTGGAGGGGCGCGTAGCGGTCAACGCGGCGGTGCATCTGGCGTGTGCGCGGAAGATCATCACGCACATCGACCTGGACGGCCCGCTCCTGTGCGCAAAGGACCCCGTTCACGGCGGCGCCGTGTTCAACGAAAAGGACATCACCCTGCCCGATACGCCGGGGCTCGGCGTGACGGGCATCGACGGCTACGAGAAAATCGGCCGGCTGGAGGCATGATGAGCGAGGAAGAACGGCTGGTCGTGCGGGCGCTGTCCGTTTCGGTGCAGCACCGGACGTTTGCGGGCGAAGACGCGGCGGTGTTCCGCCGTTTCCACACGGCTTTGAGCGAGCTGTTCCCGCTGGTGTTTTCAAAAGGGCGCGTTCAGGTGGCGGAAGAGCGCGGGCTGCTCATCTGTCTGCCCGGCGGGCAGGGCGCAAGGCCGCTCCTGTTCCTGTCGCACATGGACGTCGTTCCGGCGCGGTTCGAGGACAGGTGGATGCATCCGCCGTTTTCCGGCCGCGTGGCGGATGGCTATGTTTACGGGCGCGGCACATTGGACATGAAGGGGCATCTGTGCGCCCTGCTGACGGCGGCGGAAACGCTCCTTCAAAGCGGCTGGCAGCCCAAGGGCGACATTTATTTTGCCTTTTCCGCGGACGAGGAAAAGCGCGGCGAGAGCATGAGGGGGCTGTGCGACCTGCTCCGTGCGGCCGGCGTGGAACCTGCCTTTGTCCTGGACGAGGGCGGCTGCGTGACCGCCTATACCCGCCTGCATAAAGCCCCGGCCGCGCTGGTGGGCGTGGCCGAAAAGGGGCGCGTGGTCTTTTCCCTGACCACGCAGGCGGATGTGGGCGCGGAGCGGCTCCTGCGTGCCGGCTCGAAGGTCTCCGCCATGCGGCTCAAGCCGAGGCTGACCGGAGAGGTCGAAAAAACGCTGGAGCTTTTGTCGCCGCTGGCGGGCGCACCGCTCAAGACCCCCAGCAGGCACTTGGCGAACCCCTTTTTCCGCCTGAGCGCGCTGCATATCCTGCTGCGCATACGGGAGATGCAGTATGCCGTGCGCAGTCAGGTGTCGCTCTTGCGTCTGTCCGGCGACGCGCTGGACTATGAGCGCCCGACGCTGGTCTACAGCGCGTCCCTGTTGCAGGGCGACGAGGCGCAGGCGTTTGTGAAAAGGCTGGAAAAGCTGCTGCGGCGGGACGGCGTGAACATCCGCGTGGAGCGCATCGAGGAGCCGAGCTGCGTATCGCCCGCCGAGGGATCCGCGTGGGAGGCGGTCGAGACCGCCATCAACGTGCATTTCCCCCACGTTCCCGTTGTGCCGTACCTGATTCAGGGCGGCACGGATGCGCGGCGCATGGAGCCCATCTGCCCCTACATCTACCGCTTCAGCCCCTTCCTGCTTTCGCCGGAGGAAACGGCGAGGATCCACCGCACGGACGAAAGGATATCCGTGGAAAACCTGACCCGCGGCGTACAGTTCTTTAAACAGATTTTACAGGCATAATTTGATTGACTTTTGAGGCGCGCATGAAACGACTGCTCACTTTTTTGCTTCTTTTATCCCTGCTTGTCCCCGCCTGCGCGGAGGAAGCCGCACGGCTGCCGGACACGACCTATGAGCTGGCGCCCTTGGTGACGCTTTCCGAGGGCGAGGAGCTTGTTTTGACGCTCCAGAGTTCCTATTATTCGGGCGAAACGGTCTACAAGGGCTCGACCGGCAAGGTGCTGACGGGCGCGTGCGCCCTGCACTGCGCCGCCGTGGTCATCACCAACCTGACGGGCAAAACGGTCACGGCGCAGGAGGCCGCCCGCGCCAACAACATCAGCAAGACCTCCGGCAAATACTGGTCGGCGTTCGTGTCGTGGGGCAAGCTGGGCAACTCCTTCGGCGTGGACTTTGAGAGCTTCGATCTGGCGCAGTACGGCTCGCGCCTGCGCGCCAACGGCACGGATAAGGTCGAGCGGCGGCAGAAAAAGCTGGACATGATCGTCGAGGCGCTGGAAAATTATGCCGGCGCGAGCGGGCTGATCGTGCATTTCAACGCGACCGGCCAGCTCAACGGCAGCGGCAAGCGCCATGCCGTGGTGGTGGTGGGGTACATCCAAAAAGACGGCGTCGTGACCGACCTTCTGCTCAGCGATTCCTCCGTTCCCGCGCCGGCGGGCGCGTGCGTGCGCCTGAGCCAAAGCTCCCTGCCCCTGTCCATGCTGGGCGAAAAGCGGCTGGCAAAGACGGCGGAGAGCGAGCTGGCCGCGCTGATGATGGACTATGCCGTGTCGTACCGCTATGTTTTCGCGGAATAAAACCCGCGCCTCTTTCGTTCTATGGTCGGGGAGAGGCAAAAGACCTGAAGGCTGAAAGGATTTGGAAGGTGAAAAAGCGCTATTCGGAGCCGAATGACAATTGGCAGGGCGATGATGCAGGCTTCAATCAGCCGTATGTGCAGCCGGGCGAAGCGTATGACCAATGGGACGGGAATACGCAGGGCTATGCGGAGCAGTATCAGGACAGTTATCGGCAGGACTACGGGGAAGATCCCTATGCCGAAAACGGCGGCTATGCGGCTATGCCCTATGACGAATATACCGATGATGCGCCCTATGCGGACGCCGAGGAGCTGCCGCCGGACGAATACTATGACGAATATCTGGAGCAGTACGCCGAGGAGCTGGACGACCTCGACGATGTGAAGCCGCCGAAGCCCAAGAAGGAAAAGCGCACGATTTTTAAGCCCCGCGACCGCAGGCCGAGCTTTTTGCTGGCGGTCGTCGTCAATTCCTTCCGCGTGCTCGTCTTGCTGGTGCTGATTTTGGGGCTGGCGGGCATGGGCGCCGTGGTCGGCGTCGCCCGCGCCTATGTGGACACCGCGCCGGAGCTGGACTTGGCGCTCATTGACGACCAGGCGCAGACCTCGTTTATTTACGATGCGGACGGGAATTTGATCACCGATTACAAGGGCACGGAAAACCGCGTCATGGTCTCCATTGACGAAATGCCCATGATCCTGCGCAATGCCTTTGTCGCCGTGGAGGACGCCCGCTTTTACACGCACAACGGCATTGACTTAAAGCGCATTCTGGGCGCGTTCGTCAGCAATTTCGTGTCCGGCAGTCAGCAGGGCGGCTCGACCATCACCCAGCAGCTCATCAAAAATACCGTCCTGTCCTCCGAGCAGAGCTACCGCCGCAAGATCCAGGAAGCGTATTTGGCCATGCAGCTGGAGACCAAATACACCAAGGAGCAGATCCTGGAAAGCTACCTGAACACCATTTATCTGGGCGAAAATTATTACGGCGTCAAGGTGGCGGCCTACGGCTTTTTCGGCAAGGATGATTTGAGCACGCTCACCCTGCGCGAATGCGCGATGCTCGCCGGCATGACCACCAACCCCTATTATTACAACCCCCGCCGGAATTATTATGTCCGCCGGAGCGATACGACCGATTACCGCGCCGTCACCGACAACCGCACGGACTACGTCCTTCGCTGCATGTACGAAAACCAGTTCATCACCAGGCAGCAGTATGCGCAGGCGCTGGACAAAAGCACGGCGAACGTGCTGGAGACCTCGCCCGAAAGCAGCGAGCTGTACCCCTACACGCATTATGTGGAATACGCCGTGCGGGACGTCATCCAAGTCCTGCTTCAGTTGAACGACCTGGAAAACACCAGCGCCAACCGCAACAAAATGGAAAACGAGCTGCGCACGGGCGGCTATCAGGTGTTCCTGGCGCTGGATACGGACATTCAGCAGACCCTGGAGGACACGCTGTACAACTACACGGATTACCCCGCCCTCAACAACTCCGCCGATAAGATATACCGCGCCCGCAACTCGGACGGCACCTATGAGGAAATCGTCCAGCCGCAGGCCGCCGCCGTGGTGCTGGACTACCGGACGGGCGAAATCAAGGCCATCGTGGGCAGCCGCACCAGGCCGACCCGCCGCAAGACCCTGAACCGCGCCGCGGACATGAATATGCCCGTCGGCTCGTCCATCAAGCCCATCTCCGTCTATGCGCCGGCCATCGAGCTGGGCGCTGGCGCGGGCACGATACTGTACAATATGCCCATCCCCGTCACGGGCTGGCGCGGCGACAGCGGGCAGGATACCTGGCCGCGCAATTACGGCGGCAGCAGCTACCGAGGCCCCGAAACCCTGCGCACGGCGCTGGTCAAGAGCGACAACACCGCCGCCGCCTATGCGCTGATGAACTGTGTGGGCGTGGAGCGCTCGTATGACTATCTCCTGCGTCTGGGCGCGTCCGAGGAGCATATCAACAAGACCCCGTTCGGTCTGGCGCTCGGCTCCAGCGGGCTTTCGTGCATCGAAATGGCCGTCGCCTTCGGAACGCTGGGCAACGGCGGCGTGTATCAGCAGCCGCTCACCTTCCTGGGGCTGGCGGACAGCAGCCACAATATTCTGTACGACGCGCACGCCAACCAGACGCGCCGTCAGGTGTTCAAGGCGTCCACCGCGTGGCTCACCGTGGACATTCTGAAGGACGCCGTGTCCTCCGGCACGGGCAAGTCCGCCCGCATTTCCGGCCAGACCGTGGCGGGCAAGACGGGCACGAACAGTGACCAGAAGGGCGTGTTCTTCGCCGGCATGACGGGCTGGTACTGCGCCACCGTCTGGATAGGCCACGACAACTACAAGGCGCTCTCGTCCAAGACCACCGGCGGCTCGTCCGCCGCCAAGCTGTGGCAGAAGTTCATGAGCGCGATCCATCAAAAGAAGGGGCTGTCCAACCGCGACATCATGGAGGGCAGCGCGTCGGACTACGGCCTGACCAGGGTCACGACCTGCGCCGTCAGCGGCCAGCTTGCGACGGCGGCCTGCCTGACCGACAAGATGGGCTACGGCACGGTGACGGATTACTGGCCCGCATCCAACGTCCCCACCCAGAGCTGCCAGATGCACGTCTCCGTGACCGTCTGCGCAGAGTCCGGCAGGCTCGCCACCGCCTATTGCCCCTCCACCGAGACGCGGGGCGTGGTCATCATCCCCCGCGGGCATCCGCTGTACACCTACATCGGAACGAATTATGAAAGCGTTCTGACGGACTACTTGGGCGAGTTCGCGTCCGTTCAAATGACCGGCAGCTCCGCCGCGGACAGCGCCGCCATCCAGAGCAATACCTGCACATGGCACGGCTACGGCTCGTCGTCCTCCTATGACGCGGGCGATCTGGTCAACGCCCAGATGCGGCGGGACGCGGCCACGCTGATCAACTCCGCCGCCAACCGCCTCTCTCTGCTCGACCCGTATTCGAGCGAATATTATGCCCTGCTGGATGCCGTCAACGACCTGTCGCTCCTGCTCAACGCCTCCGCGACCACCGCCGAACTGTCCGCCGCCATGACCGCGCTCACGCAGGCGATGGCGCAGTGACGGGCAAAGCTGCCCTCCGCATTTGGGCCACATTTCTGCTTTACAATTTGCGCCCGTATAGTGTATAATACAGATAAAGAAATACAGCAAAGGGGGAATTTCCCATGATACAGGTGATTCACGGCAGGAAGGGCTCCGGCAAAACGAAGCGTATTTTGGATTTGGCGAACACCACGGTCAAGGAAGCCCGCGGCAATGTCGTGTTTGTGGACGATGACAATCGGTATATGTTTGATTTGCGCCATGAGGTGCGCTTTGTAAACGCGGGCGATTACGGCGTGGACAGCCCCGAAATGTTCCTGGGCTTCCTGTACGGCATGCTTGCGCAGAATTTTGATATCAGCTATGTTTTTATCGATGCGTTCAAGAAGCTCGTGCGGGTGCCTGTCGGCGAGACGGAGAAGTTCTTCGAGCGGCTGGAAAAGATGAGCCTCAAGCGCAACGTTCAGTTTATCATTTCCGTCAGCGTGGACGACAGCGAAGCGCCGGAATTTATGAAGAAGTATTTCGTCTGACGCGCTTTTGCCGTCCGGCTGCCGCGCCCCGTGAGCGGCGCGGGAGAATGCGCTGCCCAACGAAAGCCTGCTCCGGCAGGCTTTCATTTGAATGGAAGCGAACGATTTTTTATATGGAGGAACGGATGCCATGCCGTATATCTGCACAAGAGGCGGGGAGACTTTGACCGCTGCTCAGGCGATTTTGAAGGGGCTGGCCGGAAACGGCGGGCTGTATGTTCCCTGCTCGATCCCGCGGGCAGCGGACGATATGCTGCCGTTTGCGCCCGACCTGCCCTATGCGCAGCGTGCGGCGCGTGTCCTTTCCTGCTTTTTAGACGATTTTTCCGCCGAGGAGATCGGCGGCATCTGCGCGGACTCCTACGGCAGGTTTGACGATGCGCGCATCGCGCCCGTGCGCTTACCGGACGAAAGCACGGCCGTGCTGGAGCTTTTCCACGGGCCGACGCTGGCCTTCAAGGACATGGCGCTGCAAATGCTGCCGCGCCTGACCGTTTTTTCCGCGAAAAAGTGCGGGGAGACGCGCCGGGTCTGCATCCTGACCGCCACGAGCGGCGATACGGGCAAGGCCGCGCTGGAGGGCTTTGAGGATGTCCCCGGCACGCGCTGCACCGTCTTTTATCCTTTGGACGGCGTGAGCCGCCTGCAGGAAAAGCAGATGGTCACCTCCGGCGGGAACAATACGCAGGTCGTCGCCGTGCGCGGTAATTTTGACGATGCGCAGACGGGCGTGAAGCGCCTGTTCAACGATGCCGATTTTGTTCGGGCGATGAATGAAAGGGGCTGCGTGCTGTCGTCCGCCAATTCCATCAACATCGGGCGCCTGGTGCCGCAGGTGGCGTATTATTTCTCCGCCTATGCCGACCTGTGCGCCGGCGGGATGCTCAAAAAGGGCGAAATGTTCGATGCCTGCGTCCCGACGGGCAACTTCGGCGACATTCTGGCGGCCTACTATGCGCGGCGCATGGGCGTGCCGATCGCGCGGCTCATCTGCGCCTCCAACCGCAACGATGTGCTGACGGAGTTCATGCACACGGGCGTTTACAATGCGAACAGACCCTTCCATAAGACCATTTCGCCCTCGATGGACATTCTGATCTCCTCCAATCTGGAGCGGCTGCTCTTTGAACTGTGCGGGCGCGACGCAAAGCGCGTGAGCGCCATGATGCAGTCCCTCAAGGAAACGGGCGCGTTCCGCCTGAACGCGGACGAGCTGGCCGCCCTGCAAAAGGATTTTGCGGGCGTCAGCGCGGATGATAACGAAACGCGGGACGAGATCGCGCTGGTGTGGCGGGAGAAGCACTACCTGCTCGACCCGCACACGGCGGTCGCCATGCGCGCCCTGAGAAAGGCGCGGGCGGAGGAGCAGGCCGTGCGCAAGACGCTGGTGGTGTCCACGGCCAGCCCCTTCAAGTTTGCGCAGGACGTGGGCGAGGCCATCGGCCTTGCCCGCACGGAGGACGCCATGCGCGATGCCGAGGCACTCAGCGCCTTCACGGGGCTGCCCCTGCCGGGTCCATTGGCGCGGCTCCGCACCGCGGCGGTGCGGCATCGCGCCGTCTGCGAGCCTGAGCAGATGGGCAGGGAAGTGCTGAACGGGCTGCCGGAATAAACGGCGCGGGGCTTAAACGAACGGAGTGAGCGGCTGATGAGTGAGCGGGAGCGGTACGAGCGGTATCTGCGGGCGAAGGAGCTGGAGCGCGAGGACAGGCGGGAGCGGCTGCGGATTCTGGCAGGGCTTGCGGACTTCGGCGGCGTTGTGCTGGCGATAGTCGTGATCCTGGCGCTGCTGGCGTTGCTGCTGAGCCTGCTCTCATGGCTGCGGCAGGACATCGCATCGACGTTTGCGATTTTTTTGAACAGGTTTTAAGTCATTTGAGGTGCGCGGACATGCTCGGCGCACCTTTTTTCGGTCAGGGGGCGGAAAATTTTTGTGTACGATAGAGCAGCTCAACCGCGATATGGCGGCGTTTTTTGCGGACGAGGCGCGGCCTCTGGTGTTCGGAGAGGGAAAGACAGACTCGCCCGCGCTCATGCTGGTGGGCGAAGCGCCGGGCGGGGAGGAGGAGCTTCGGCGCAGGCCCTTTGTCGGCCGCGCCGGAAAGAATCTGGATGAATTTTTGCGGTCGGTTTCCCTCGACCGAAGGGAGATATACGTTTCCAACGTGGTCAAGGTGCGGCCGACGGCTGAGGGGAAGACGGGGCGGCTTCGCAACCGTGCGCCGAGCCGCGGGGAGCTTGCCCGCTTCACGCCGTGGCTGGAAAGGGAGATCCTTTCGGTGCGCCCCAAGCTCCTTGTCAGCCTCGGCAACATCCCCTTGCACGCGCTGGCCGAGGACGGGGACATCACCGTCGGGCAGGCGCACGGGACATTCGTTGCGTCCCGCGTGGGGATTCCGCTCTTTGCGCTGTACCATCCCGCCTCCGTCATCTACCGGCAGGCGCTGCGGGCGGTGTATGCGCAGGACGTGATGCGCCTGGCCGATGCGCTTCAAAATCAAGCGCTTTATCCGCTGCCTTGATTCTGCCCCAAAATCAGGTTAAGATTTCCCGAATTGTTTATTGACTTTGAAAAACGATTGCGGTAGTCTAATGCCTGTATCATTCAGAGCTTGTCTTGAGTCTCTCCGGGCGGAGAGACGGACTTGAGGGAGGGAAGACATTGAAGAAGCTGATGCGCTACGCGGGAGAATATCAAAGATTTCTCCTCCTGACGCCGCTGCTGATGGTGGGCGAGGTCGTGATGGAAACGCTTATCCCCACGCTCATCGCGCAGCTGGTGAACATGATTTCGGCCTCCGGCGAAACGCCGCTGGATATGGCCGAGCTGCTGAAAAGCGGCGGACTGATGCTCCTGATGGCGCTTTTGTCGCTGGGCTTCGGCGCTTTGGGCGCACGGACGGCCTCCAGGGGCGCGATGGGTTTTTCCAAGAACCTGCGCAGGGCGCTGTTTGAGAAGGTGGAGCATTTCTCGTTTGAAAACATCGATAAGTTCAGCACGGCCTCTCTGGTCACCCGCCTGACCACGGATGTCAACCAGGTGCAGAACGTGGTCATGATGATGATCCGCATTGCGATTCGCTCGCCCATCATGTTCGTGATGGCGTTCTTCTGGGCCTGGAAGCTGAATCCGAGCCTCATCACCATTCTGCTCGTCGCCGCGCCGATTCTGTTCTTCGGCATGGCGGCCATCGTCAAGATCGCCTTCCCGCGCTTCCGCATCATGATGAAAAGGTACGATGCGCTGAACGCCTCCGTGCAGGAAAACCTGACCGCCATCCGCGTGGTGAAGGCATTCGTGCGCGAGCAGTTTGAAAAGTCCAAGTTTGCCAAGTCCGCCGACGACGTGACGCAGGCGCAGCGGGCGGCGGAGCGCGTCATCATCCTGAACTCCCCGCTGATGCAGATCATCATTTACAGCTGCATGATAGCCGTTCTGTGGCTGGGCGGCAACCAAATCATCGGCGGGCAGATGGCCGTGGGCGATATGATCGCCTTCATCACCTACATCACCCAGATCCTGATGGCGCTGATGATGCTGTCCTTCATCTTTGTCGCCTATGTCATGTCCAAGGCCTCCATCGTGCGCATCAATGAGGTGCTGGACGAGCAGCCCGTCATCCGCAGCCCTAAGCACGCGGAAACGGATGTCCGGGACGGCTCAATCGTGTTTGACCATGTGACCTTCGGCTACGGCTCGGACAAGAGCCGCGCCGTTTTGCAGGACGTGAATTTGAGCATCCGCTCGGGCGAAACCATCGGCCTGATCGGCGCGACAGGCTCTGCCAAGAGCACACTCGTTTCGCTCATCCCGCGCCTGTATGACGTGACGGAGGGGCGCGTGCTGGTGGGCGGCCGCGATGTGCGCGAATACGATACGGAAGCCCTGCGCAACGCCGTGGCGATGGTGCTTCAGAAGAATGTCCTGTTCTCCGGCACGATCGCCGAAAACCTGCGCTGGGGCAATGAACACGCAACGCAGGAGGAGCTGGAGGCGGCCTGCCGGGTCGCCCAGGCGGACGGCTTCATCAAGTCCTTCCCCAAAGGCTATGAGACCGATTTGGGACAGGGCGGCGTGAACGTCTCCGGCGGACAGAAGCAGCGTCTGTGCATTGCCCGCGCCCTGCTCAAGAAGCCGAAGGTCATGATCCTGGACGATGCGACCAGCGCCGTGGATACCGCGACCGATGCCGGCATCCGTGCGGCGCTCAGGACCCAGATGGCCGATACCACCACCATCATCATCGCGCAGCGCATCTCCTCCGTCATGGAGGCCGACCGCATCATCGTGCTGGACGAGGGTCGCGTGGCGGACGTCGGCACCCATGATGAACTGATGCAGCGCAGCGAGATCTACCGTGAGGTGTATACCTCCCAGCAGAAGGGAGTGGAAGCCTGATGCCGCCCCGCAGCAATATGAAAGCCCCGGTCAAGCCCAAGGATGTGAAGGGCACATTAAAGAAAATGCTCTCCTACATGGGCGGATACAAAAAGCAGCTGGCCGTCGTAGCCGTCTGCATCGTGGTGAGCGCTCTGGTCAGCGCCTTCGGCACCTATATGCTGAAGGACGCCATCGACACCTACATCACGCCCCTCATCGGGCAGAACGCGCCGAATCTGGGCTCGTACATAGCCTTCCTCGTCTTCCTCGGCTGCATGTATCTGACCGGCGCAGCCGCCACCTACCTGAACAACCGGCTGATGCTGAATGTCTCCACCGGCACGCTGAACCGCATCCGCAAGGATCTGTTTGACCATATGCAGTCCCTGCCGATCAGCTATTTTGACAGGCACACGCACGGCGAGCTGATGAGCCGCTTCACGAACGACACCGATACCCTGCGCGAGTTCCTCTCCCAGAGCCTTGTGCAGGCGCTGTCCAGCTTTATCACCCTGGCGGCGACCTTTGTGATGATGGTCGCCCTAAGCCCCCTGCTCATGCTGGTCCTGCTGCTTTTGCTGCCGCTCAATCTGGTTTTGATCAAGGTCATCGGCAAGCACAGCGGGAAATACTTCATCGCCCAGCAGAAGACCGTGGGCGCGGTGAACGGCTACATCGAGGAAATGATCGAGGGGCAGCGCGTGGTGCAGGTTTTCTGCCACGAGCAGAAGACGCAGGAGGGCTTTGACGAGCGCAATGAGGCGCTCTGCCATGCCTCCACGCAGGCAAACACCTTGGCCAGCATTCTGATGCCCATCATGAACAACCTGGGCAATGTGCAGTACGTCATCATCACCATCGTCGGCGGCGCCCTGCTGCTGACCGGCCATCTGACATCCGTGGGCACGCTGGTCTCCTTCATGCAGTTCACCCGCAACTTCTCCCAGCCCATCACGCAGGTGTCCCAGCAGTTCAACACCATCCTGCAGGCGCTGGCGGGCGCGGAGCGCATCTTTGAGGTGCTGGAGGAAAAGCCCGAAAAGGACGACGGCTATGTGACGCTGGTCAACGCCCGCAGGAATGCGGACGGCAGCCTGACGGAATGCGCGGAGCACACCGGCACATGGGCATGGAAGCATCCGCACAGCGCGGACGGCAGCGTCACCTACACGGAGCTGAAGGGCGATGTGGTCTTTGAGGACGTGACCTTCGGCTATGTGCCGGAGAAAATCGTCCTGCACGACATTTCCCTCTTCGCCAAGCCCGGCCAGAAAATCGCCTTCGTCGGCTCGACGGGCGCGGGCAAGACGACCATCACCAACCTCATCAACCGCTTCTATGAGCTGCAGGGCGGCAAGATCCGCTATGACGGCATCAACATCGAGAAAATCAAGAAGGATGACCTTCGCCGCAGCCTGGGCGCCGTGCTTCAGGATACGCATCTGTTCACCGGCACGGTGCGGGACAACATCCGCTACGGCCGACTGGACGCGACCGATGCGGACATCGAGCGGGCGGCGAAGATCGCCAACGCGGACTTCTTCATCCGGCACCTGCCGGACGGCTATGACACCATGCTGACGGGCGACGGCGCCAACCTGAGCCAGGGTCAGCGCCAGCTCCTGGCCATTGCCCGCGCAGCCGTGGCCGACCCGCCCGTGCTGATTCTGGACGAGGCGACCAGCTCCATCGACACCCGCACCGAGGCGCTGATCGAGCGCGGCATGGATGAGCTGATGAAGGGGCGCACGGTGTTCGTCATCGCGCACCGCCTCTCCACCGTCCGCAATGCGCAGGCCATCATGGTCCTGGAGAACGGCCGCATCATCGAGCGCGGCGACCATCAGTCGCTTATCGCGCAGAAGGGCCGCTACTACCAGCTTTACACCGGCATGTTTGAGCTGTCTTAAAACCAACTGCCTCATATCCAAAAAAACGGAAGCCTGCTTCGGCGGGCTTCCTTTTTGAATGAATAAACCGCCCTCCGGCTTTTTGAACCGGAGGGCGGCTGCATGATATGCTTTTATTTCTTCTGCTCGTTGACCAGCGCCTGCACCTTGAGCGGCAGGCCGAAGAGGTTGATGAAGCCCTCGCTGTCCTTGTGGCTGTACAAATCCTCGCTGTCGCCGAAGGTGGCGATTTTTTCCATGTACAGGGAGTTCGGGCTGCTGACGCCCGCGCCGAAGCAGTTGCCCTTATAGAGCTTGAGCTTGGCGTCTCCGTTTACATTCTGCTGGGTGCTGTCCACAAAGGCGCTGATGGCCTCGCGCAGGGGCGTGTACCACTGGCCGTTATACACAAGGTCGGCAAACTTCAGCGCGACGTGCTGCTTGAAGTGCTGGGTCTCCTTGTCCAGCGTGATCTCCTCCAGATTCTGATGCGCGGCATACAGGAGCGTGCCGCCGGGGGTCTCGTACACGCCGCGGCTCTTCATGCCCACCAGACGGTTTTCCACCATGTCGGCAATGCCCACGCCGTTGCGGGCGGCGATTTCGTTCGCCTTTTCCAGCAGCGCCAGCGGCTCCAGCTTTTCGCCGTTCAGCGCAACGGGCGCGCCCTTTTCAAAGGTGACGGTCACATATTCCGGCTCGTCCGGCGCGTTTTCGGGCAGGACGGTCATCAGCGGGACGTGCGCCGCCATCTCGTTTTCGGGATATTCCAGGTCGCCGCCCTCGTGACTTAAATGCCAGACGTTCCTGTCCATGCTGTACGGGCGCTTCTTGGTGACGGGCACATCGATGCCGTGCGCCTTGGCATAGTCGATTTCATCCTCGCGGCTCTTCAGATCCCATTCGCGCCACGGGGCGATGATCTTCATGTGCGGGTCGAACGCCTTGATGGTGATCTCAAACCGCACCTGGTCGTTGCCCTTGCCGGTGCAGCCGTGGCAGATGGCGGTGCAGTTTTCCTTGTGGGCGATTTCCACCAGCCGCTTGGCAATAAGCGGGCGCGCAAAGGAGGTGCCCAGCAGGTACTTGCCCTCATACACCGCGCCGCACTTGAGCGTCGGCCAGATGAAGTCCTCGACAAATTCCTTTTTCAGGTCTTCAATGTATAATTTTTCGGCGCCGGTCTTCTTCGCCTTTTCGTGCAGCGGTTCCAGCTCATCGCCCTGACCGACGTCGGCCGCCATGCAGACCACGTCGCAGTCATAATGCTCCTTGAGCCACGGAATAATAATCGAAGTGTCCAGTCCGCCGCTGTAAGCCAGCAGCACACGCATCTTTGCCATCGTCCATTCCTCCCGTCTCGTTCTTGAGAACGTGATGAATTATACGGCTTTCAGTATAATTATGCAATACGGAAAATATCTTTTTCCGTATTTTCGGCTGAATGGACAAAGAACAAAACGTTGTTTTGGTAAATATGAGGAAAGGTCGTGCATAACAAAATGAATACCGTGAATGAGCCGCGAAAACCGCCGGACATTGCGCAATGCCTTTGCGTGTGCTACAATGAGTGCGGATCTTTTCGGAAAGGACGAGCCGTATGCCGCTGGACGGATTGACGCTGGGATTTTTGACACGGGAAATGCAGGCGCTGGTCGGGGGACGCATCGACCGCGTGACGCAGCCGGAAAAGGACATGGTCGTGCTGGTCATCCGCTCGGAGGGGCGAAACGCCCGCCTGCTCATTTC
The DNA here is from genome assembly GCA_963626285.1 of bacterium. Classification (GTDB taxonomy): domain Bacteria; phylum Bacillota; class Clostridia; order Christensenellales; family Aristaeellaceae; genus CAVDRM01. The sequence goes on from CAVFWQ010000002.1 coordinate 54,742, forward strand.
CGCCAGCCCCTCCATGACGCGGTTCCATCTGACGGAGCAGAGCTTTGTGAACCCTTTGGAAGCGCCGATGTTCTGCATGCTCCTGCGCAAGCATCTGCTGGGCGGGCACATTCAGTCCGTGGAGCAGGTGGGCGGCGACCGTCTGGTGCGCATGGTGGTAGACAACCGCGACGAGCTGGGCGAGAGCGGGGCGCGGGAATTGTGGCTCGAGGCGATGGGGCGGCACAGCAACCTTACGCTGGTGATGAACGGACAGATCATCGATGCCATCCGCCATGTCAGCGCAGATATGAGCCGCGTGCGGCAGGCGCTGCCGGGGCTGCCCTTTGCGCCGCCGCCCGGGCAGGACAAGCTGCCGCCGGAGGAGGTCTGCGCCGAAGCGCTGTATGCCCGCCTGAGCGCGGAAACGGGACGGCTGCAAAAGGCGCTGATGAAGCATATCAGCGGGCTGTCGCCGGTTTCTTCGCAGGAGATGGCGCTCCGCCTGAGCGGCCTGAGCGACCCAGGCCTTGAAGACCTCGATGTACGGGAGATCTGCGACAAGGCGGCGGCCTTTTTTGAGCGCCTGCCAACGCTGCATCCGCCGGTGCTTTTGTCCGATGCAGCGGGCAGCCGCACAGACTTTTTTCCCTTCCCGTATTTAAGCCGCCCCAGGGAGCGCCAGCAGCCCTGCAAAACCATGTCCGAGGCGCTCGACCTGTTTTACACCGGGCGCGACCGCGCAGGGCGCATGGCGCAGAGGAGCGCCGCCCTCAAAAAAACGCTCAAAACGCATCTGGAGCGCGATGAAAAGAAGCTGGCGCTTCAGGAGGAGGAGCTGCGTCAGGCCAATGACGCGGAGCGCCTGAGGCTTTTCGGAGAGCTTCTCAGCGCCCAGCTTTATCTGGTGCGGAAGGGGGCGCGCTCCGTCGAGGCGGATAACTATTACGACCCGAACGGCGGAAAAATCGTCATTCCGCTGGACGAGACGCTGAGTCCCGCCCAGAACGCGCAGAAGTATTTCAGGAAATACAGAAAGGCGATGGCCGCCCGCAGGACGGCGGCGGAGCAGAAAACAAAGACGATTCAGGAAATCGAGCTGCTGGAGGACGCGCTCTTGTCCATCGGCAACTGCGAAACGCAGGACGACTTGGGCGACATCCGCCGCACGCTGGAGGCAGCCGGGCTCATCAGGCCGGAGCGGGGCGCAAAGCGCGTCAGGAAGCAGCCGGAAAGCAAGCCCTACCGCTTTGTCTCCTCGGACGGCATGACGCTGTACGTCGGCAAAAACAGCCTGCAGAACGAGCGCCTGGTCAAATCGGCGCGGGGCGAGGATATGTGGCTCCACGCCAAGGATATGCCCGGCTCGCACGTCATCATCGCGGCGGAGGGGCGGGACATCGCGCCGCAGACCATCATGGAGGCGGCCAAGCTGGCGGCCTTTTATTCCAGGGGACACGGCGTGTCCGTGCCGGTGGACTACACCCTGCGCCGCCATGTAAAAAAGCCCGCCGGAACACCGGCAGGCTTCGTGACCTTCACCAACAACAGGACCCTGCTCGTCAGCGCTTCAGAAAGCGAGATACGCCTGCTGAAAAAGCAGGAATAAGGTATTCTTTCGATAAAGCGCTGGGCGATGCGCCACAGATGCCGAATAACAAAACATCCTGCCGCCTGTTTTAAAGGCAAACGGCAGGATGCTTTTTTATCATGCGTTGTAACCAAGCTCAAACGCCCTGAGGTTGATGTCCAGAAATTTTTGCGGAACGGCGGCGCGGACGGCCTCCAGCCAGCGCTCACGGGGGATCTGCGTATCCCGCGCAAGACGCCCTATCAGCACCACGTTGACCGCCCTGGCGCTGCCCGCCTGTGCCGCCAGGGACAGCGCATCCAAAATGGCGGCGTCCGCGGCTGCGGAGAGCCTGTCCGCGATGTTTGGGGGATAAACAGCCGCGCCGGTGATGACGGGCATCGGGTCTATCTGCCGGGCGTTCACGATGACGCGCCCGCCCTTTTTGAGGTACGGCAGGGCGCGGTACGCCTCCAGCAGCTCAAAGCCCAGGATGATGTCCGCCTCGCCCATGCCGATGATGGGCGAATAGACCTTGTCGCCGAAGCGGACATAGGTCACGACGCTGCCGCCGCGCTGACTCATGCCGTGCACCTCGGAGACCTTGACGTCCATCCCCTCCCCAACGGCGACGGCGCCTAAGATGCGGCTGGCCAGCAGCGTTCCCTGCCCGCCCACGCCGACGATCATAATGCTTGTATTTTTCATGCCTGTTCCTCCTTCTCGATCGCACCGAAGGGGCAGACGTTCACGCACAGGCCGCAGCCGTTGCATTGATTATTATCAATGACGATGCGCCCCTCCCGCACGGAAACGGCGGGGCAGCCCAGCTTCATGCAGACCTTGCAGGCGCGGCACCTGTCCGTGACGATGTATCGGCCCGTGTAATGCACGGTCTTGAGCAGCGCACACGGCCGCTGCGCAATGATGACGGACGGCTCGTCACGCTCGACCTCCGTCTTGACGATTTCCTCAAAGCGCTTGACGTCAAAGGGGTCGGCAATGACGACATGGTCAACGCCCACGGCGCGGCACAGCGCCTCCAAATCCACCTGCTTGGTCTTTTCGCCTCGGATGGTCCTGCCGGTGGTCGGATTGTCCTGATGCCCCGTCATGCCGGTGATGGAGTTGTCCAGAATAATGACGGTGTTCGCGCCCTTGTTGTATACGATGTCGATAAGGCCGGTGATGCCGGAATGGATGAAGGTGGAATCGCCGATGACGGACACCAGACGGCGGTCAAAGTCCCTGCCCCGCGCCTTTGCCATGCCCAGCGCCGCGCTGACGGACGCGCCCATGCAGATTGTGCTGTCCACGCTCTGAAGCGGCGCGGCGGCGCCCAGCGTGTAGCAGCCGATGTCGCCGGACACGGTCAGCCCCAGCTTCTTGAGCACATAGAAGGTGCCTCTGTGCGGGCAGCCCGCGCACATGACGGGCGGACGGCCGGGGACGGTCTCGATGGCCGTGTATTCGGCACTTTCCTCGTTGAAAACGGCCTTGCGGATCATCCTGGGCGTGTATTCGCCGAGCATGGTAAAGCGCTCCTTGCCGATGACGCTCAGGCCGAGGGCTTTTACATGCTCTTCGATGAACGGGTCAAGCTCCTCGATGACGAAAAGCCGATCGCACTGCGCGGCAAAGGTTTTGATTTTTTGCTCGGGCAGCGGCCAGACCATGCCGAGCTTCAGGTAATTCACGCGGCTGCCCAGCGCTTCTTTAGCGTACAGATAGGCAATGCCCGATGCGATGACGCCGATCTTGCTGCCGTTGTCTTCGACCGTGTTGATCGGCGTTTCCTCGGCAAGCTGCGTCAGCTTTTTCGTCCGCTCCTCGACCGCGACATGGCGGCGGATGGCATTGGCGGGCATCATCACGTTCTTGGCGATGTTCTTTTCATAGGGCTTGAGCGGCGCTTCCTCCGGCGCTTCGATGCTTACAAGGCTTTGGGAGTGGGAAACGCGGGTGGACAGGCGCAGGACGGCGGGCACATCATAGGCTTCGCTGATGTGAAACGCAGCCTTCGTCATCACGCGGCATTCCTCGGAGTCGGACGGCTCGAACATGGGGATCTTGGCGGCCTTGGCATAGTGCCGCGAATCCTGCTCGTTCTGGGACGAGTGCATGCCGGGGTCGTCCGCCACGCACAGCACCAGCCCGCCGTTCACGCCGATATAGCTTGCGGTGAACACGGGGTCCGCCATCACGTTCAGGCCGACGTGCTTGCAGCAGGACATGGCGCGGGCGCCCGCCATGGACGCGCCGACGGCCACCTCCGCCGCCACCTTTTCATTGGGCGCCCATTCCACATACACGTCCTCATACTGCACCATGCTTTCGGTGATTTCCGTGCTGGGCGTGCCGGGATAGGACGACACCACGCGGACACCCGCCTCATACGCGCCGCGTGCGACGGCGGCATTGCCGATGAGCAGCCTTTTTTCCATAACCAATATCACACTCTTTCGTTAATGATTGACCTGACGGGCGACCAGCCTTTCCCCGCAGTAAAGGCTGCGGAGGCGCGGCTTTTCGATTTTGCCGGTGGGGTTTCTCGGCACGTCCGCAAAGATGATCCTGCGCGGCCGCTTGTAGCGCGGAAGCCCCGTGCAGAATGCATTCAGCTCCGCTTCCGTTAAGGTGCTGCCCTCTCTCACCTCGACGATGGCGGCGGCGATCTCGCCCAGCCGCTCGTCGGGCAGACCGATGACCGCCACGTCCTTGACCGCCTCGTTCTGACGGATGAAGTTTTCGATCTGCACGGGATAGAGGTTTTCGCCGCCCATGATGATGACGTCCTTCTTGCGGTCGACCAGATACAGGAAGCCGTCTTCATCCTCCATGGCCATGTCGCCGGTGGCCAGCCAGCCGTCGTGCAGGATCTCGTCCGTGGCCTTTGGGTCCTTGTAATAGCACTTCATGACGCCCGGCCCTTTGACGCAGAGCTCCCCCACCTCGCCGCGCACGACGGGCTCGCCGCGGTCGTCCACCACCCTGGTCTCCCAGCCGTACCCGGCGCGGCCGATGGCCCCCGCCTTTTCGATGTTTTCAACGCCCAGATGCACGCAGCCGGGGCCGATGGATTCGCTCAGGCCGTAGTTCGTGTCGTACCGGTGGTTGGGAAAGAGCTTTTCCCAGCGTTTGATCAAGGACGGCGGCACGGGCTGCGCGCCGATGTGCATCAGCCGCCACTGCGAAAGCCGGTAATCGGAAAGCCTGACGGCGCCGCGGTCAATGGCGTCCAGAATATCCTGCGCCCACGGCACGAGCAGCCACACGATGGAGCAACGCTCATCCGACACGGCCTGCAAAATCCACTCCGGCCTGGTGCCCTTGAGGAGAACGGCCTTGCCGCCCGTCAGGAGGCTTCCGAACCAGTGCATCTTCGCGCCCGTGTGATAGAGCGGCGGAATGCAGAGAAACACGTCCTCGTGCGTCTGCCCGTGGTGGTTTTGCTCTGTCCTCGCGGCGTGCATGAGCGCCCTGTGCGCGTGCAGGATGGCCTTGGGAAAGCCCGTCGTGCCGGAGGAATAGTAAATGGCCGCATCGTCGTCTTCGCTCAGTTCGATCATCGGGTCGGCGGGAGAGCAGAGGAAAATCATGCGGTCGTAGCCGTCCGCAAAGGTCGGGCAGTCCTCGCCCACATAGAACAGGTGCTTTACTTTCGGGATGCGATCGCAGATCTCCTCCATGCGCCCGACAAATTCGGGGCCGAAGGCGAGCATGGAGCAGTCCGCCTTGTCCAGACAGTACCGGATCTCCTCGGCGGTATAGCGGTAGTTGAGCGGCACGGCGACCGCGCCCGCCTTCAGGATGCCGAAGTAGATGGGAAGCCATTCGATGGAGTTCATCAGCAGGATGGCGATCTTGTCGCCCTTTTTGCAGCCGCGGGTCATCAGGAAGTTGGCGAAGCGGTTGGACTTTTCGTCAAAGTCCTTCCAGCTCAGCTCCCTGCGGAAGGGCTGCCCCGGCTCCGGCTGCATCAGGGAATATTCGCGCCATGTGATGCGGCTTTCCGGCTCAAAGCGGGGGTTGATTTCGACCAGGGCGGTCTCATTCGGGTAGAGCTTTGCGTTTTGTCTCAGGACGTCGGTGATCAGCATGGAATCCCTCCTTGCGGTGCAGAGGATATAAAAAACCTCTGCATATGGTTTATGCAGAGGACGATAATTGCTTACCGCGGTACCACCTCTATTGTCGGCAGAGCCGGCCACTCCGGGTACGGCAGCGGACGCTGCGATACCTTTGCGCTGTGACGGGCGCGCCCGGCGCAGCCTACTAAGGTGCTTGACCCGTTCGGTGCGCGACTCGCGGGATGTATTCACGCTGTCCCTCTGACACTGCCTCGCACCGAACGGCAGCTCTCTTCACGCAGAAAAGCACAGGCTACTTGTTCCCGGTCAACGTCTTTCTTATTTTTCGAGAGTATCCCGTGAAGGATAAATACGGACGGACAAATGCATCCTTCATGGGCTGCCTTATTATCATACCCCTTTTTTGCGTTCCGTCAAGTGCTTTTTCGGTATGATTTTTAACCATCCGCACGGAGAAAGCAAGAGATCCGCTCGTTGTCTTTCCCGCCCTCGTGTGCTATAATACGGAGCAATATCGTGAGAGAACGGAGGGACGGCGCATGGGCCTGTTTTTGCTGATACTGGAAATCGTGGGGACGGTGTCGTTTGCCGTGTCCGGCGCGCTGACGGGGCTGAAAAAGGACATGGACATTTTCGGCATTTCCATTCTGGGGCTGACCACGGCCGTCGGCGGGGGCATCATCCGCGATTTGTTGCTGGGCATCACCCCGCCCATGACCTTCCGAAACCCCGTCTATGCCATTGCCGCCATATTGACCTCCATCATCGTATTCCTGCCGCCCATCCGACGGGTGCTTCTGTCCAACAGCCGCTTAAACAGCCTGCTCCTTCGGGTGACGGATTCTCTGGGGCTGGCGGTGTTCACGGTCAACGGCATTCAGGTGGCGTTCAACATGGAGCAGAACTATGATCTGTTCCTGCTGGTCTTTCTGGGCACGGTGACGGGCGTCGGCGGCGGCGTGATGCGCGACGTCATGGCGGGCGATAAGCCGTTTATTTTCGTCAAGCAGGTCTATGCCTGCGCCGCCATCGTCGGGGCGCTGCTCTGCGCGCTGCTGTGGAAGCCCTTCGGCTCGACCTGCGCCATGCTGTCGGGGCTGGCCGCCATTTTCATCATCCGTCTGCTGTCCGCGCACTACCGCTGGAGCCTGCCGAAGGCGCAGATAGACCATTCCGATGAATAGAAAGCGCCTGTCCGCTGCGTGGATGGGCGGGCATGGCGTCCGAATAAAATCATGACCCAAAGAGGCGGAAAAACGCCTCTTTTTTTGATAAAATCATGTGTTTTTTGCCGATTTTCGCCGTTTCAGCCTTTACAGAAAAGGGCGGTTGTGGTATACTTTCGCATAGGGCGCAAATTGACCCGCCGGGGCAAAGCGCGTCCTGAAGGACTGGAAGGAGTGTGCTGCGCGTGTACGCAGAGGAGCTGCTGGCACTGTTCAAGCGCATCGCTCCGGAGCAGCTGAACGAAATCGGCCGCAGGGCGCTGGTGCTGACGGGCATCGAAAATATGCAGCCTGTCGGACGGCGGGCGCTGTCGGCGCGGCTGCATCTGTCCGAGCGCGAGGTGCGGGCGGTGGCGACATCGCTGAAGGACCAGGGTCTGCTGCATCTGGACGCGGCGGGCATGCAGCTCACGGAGCAGGCGCGGGACGTGCTGTCCGGCGCACGCGATCTGAGCCGCGCCATGTTCGGCCTGAGCGAGCTGGAGCGCGCCCTTTCCGAGCATCTTCACGTCAGGCACGTCATCGTGGTGTCCGGCGATGCGGACAGGGAGCATCAGGTGCTGCGGGACGTCGGGCGCGCGGCGGCGCACAGGATAAAGCAGGTGCTGCAAAGCGGCATGACGCTGGCCGTCGGCGGCGGCAGCACCATGCTGGAGGTGGCGCACGGCATGACCTCCAGCGTCCCCCTCAACATCATGGTCGTTCCCGCGCGCGGCGGCATGGGCTCGTCCGTGGAGACGCAGGCCAGCGTGGTCGCCGCGGAGCTGGCAAGGCATGTCGGCGGCCATTATCGGGTGATGCACCTGCCGGACAGCGTGGACGAGGCGACATTACGCGAAATGTGCAAGCAGAAGGAGCTGCGCGAGACCATCGAGCTGCTTCAGCGGGCGGACGTCGTGGCGCACGGCATCGGCAGGGTCGACCAGATGGCCAGACAGCGCGGGCTGTCGCAGTTTGAATGCGACAGGCTGCTTAAGAAGGGCGCTGCAGGGGAAGCCTTCGGCGACTTTTTTGACGGCGAGGGGCGCACGGTGATGCAGATGAGCACCGTCAGCGCGGAGCTGACGCGGCTCCAGAAAAATCCCGTCATGCTGGCCGTGGCCGCCGGCACCAAAAAGGCAGCCGCCATCATCGCCTGCATCCGGCACGAGGAAAGCTACGATTCCCTCATCACGGACGAGGGCGCGGCCAACGAGATACTGAAGCTGCTGGAGGCCGAACATAAGGGCTGATTGTACGAGCCGCTCGGCTCTGCAATATACATTTTATGCGTTCCGATCCCATCAATGATTTTTAAAGGAGTGGCTGACAAATGAACAAGAAGACCATCGAAGATGTCAACGTAACCTGCAAGCGCGTTCTTGTGCGCGTGGACTTCAACGTTCCCATGGACGGCAGCAAAATCACTGACGAAAACCGCATCCTCGGCGCTCTGCCCACCATCAACTATCTGGTGAAGAACGGCGCAAAGGTCATCCTGTGCAGCCACATGGGCCGCCCGAAGGGTGAATTCAACATGAAGTATTCGCTTGCGCCCGTGGCGAAGCGCCTGTCCGAGCTGCTGGGGCAGGAAGTGAAGATGGCCAAGGACGTCGTGGGCGAGGACGCCAAGGCGCTGGCCGCTTCCCTGAAGGACGGCGAGGTCATGCTGCTGGAGAACCTCCGCTTCCACAAGGAAGAGGAAAAGAACGACCCCGAATTTGCAAAAGAGCTGGCTTCCATGGCTGAATTGTACGTCAACGACGCGTTCGGCACGGCGCACCGCGCTCATGCCTCCACCGAGGGCGTGACCCACTATCTGCCCGCCGTCTGCGGCTACCTGATCGAAAAAGAGCTTCGCATCATGGGCGACGCGCTGGAAAACCCGCAGCGTCCGTTCCTTGCCATTCTGGGCGGCGCGAAGGTCTCCGACAAGATCGGCGTCATCAATAACCTGCTGGACAAGGTGGATGTGCTGATCATCGGCGGCGGTATGGCGTACACCTTCCAGAAGGCGATGGGCGGCCACATCGGCAACAGCCTGTGCGAGGACGACAAGCTGGATTTGGCGAAGGAGCTGCTCGCCCGCGCCGCCTACAAGGGCAAGCGCATCGTGCTGCCCGTGGACAACGAGGCCGGCAATGCCTTCAAGAACGACTGCCTGCACATCACCGTGCATTCTCAGGAAATCCCGGACGGCTTTGAGGGCATGGACATCGGTCCCGTGACCCGCGAAATGTTCGTCAACGAAATCAAGCGCGCTCACACCATCATCTGGAACGGGCCGATGGGCGTGTTTGAATTCCCGACCTTTGCCGCCGGCACCCGCGCCGTCGCAGAGGCCGTTGCCAACAACCCCGGCATCACCATCATCGGCGGCGGCGACAGTGCGGCGGCCGTGCAGACCTTGGGCTATGCCGACAAGGTGACCCATGTGTCCACCGGCGGCGGCGCGTCCCTCGAATTCCTGGAGGGCAAGGAGCTGCCCGGCGTTGCGGCGCTGAACGATAAGGAATAACAGCTTTAAGTCAAGGCGCATGGGCGGCACTGAAGGGTGTCGCCCGTGTATGCATGAAAAAAAGGAGGCATTCTTATGCGCACGCCCATTATCGCCGGCAACTGGAAGATGAATAAAACGCCGAAGGCTGCCAAGGCTCTGATCGAGGAATTAAAGCCGCTGGTCAAGGATACCAAGACCACCGTTGTCGTCTGTGTCCCCGCCGTGGATATCGCGCCCGTCGCGCAGGCGGCCCGCGGCAGCGGCATCAAGGTCGGCGCTCAGAACGTGCATTTCAAGGAATGCGGCGCGTATACGGGCGAATTGTCCGCCGAAATGCTCAAGGAAGCGGGCGCTTCCTACGTCATCATCGGCCACTCCGAGCGCCGTCAGTATTTCGGCGAGACGGACGAGACCGTGAACCTCCGCGTGAAGGCGGCGGTCGCGGGCGGCCTCATCCCGATCATCTGCGTGGGCGAAAACAAGGCGCAGCGCGAGGCGAATTACACCAACGCGCTGGTGGAATACCAGACCCTTATCGCTTTGGAGGGCCTGACCAACGCGCAGATCAGGAAGGTCGTCATCGCCTACGAGCCCGTCTGGGCCATCGGTACGGGGCTGACCGCGACGGACGAGCAGGCGAACGAGACCATCGGCGTCATCCGCAAGGCCGTCGCCCGCAAGTACGGCAAGGGCGTGGCCAATGCCGTGCGCATTCAGTACGGCGGCAGCATGAACCCCAAGAACGTCAAGGGGCTCATGGCGCAGGAGGAAATCGACGGCGGTCTCATCGGCGGCGCGTCCTTAAAGGCCGAGGACTTCAGCAAGGTCGTCAATTTTGACAAGGAGTAAAAAAACATATGTCTCAAATCACTGCTCTGATCATCATGGATGGCTTCGGTATCAACAGGGAAATCAGAGGCAACGCCATTAAGGCGCAGGGCACGCCCAATCTGGACAGGCTGACGGCGCGCTTCCCGCATACGCAGCTTGGCGCAAGCGGCATGGACGTGGGTCTGCCGGACGGACAGATGGGCAACAGCGAGGTCGGCCACCTGAACATCGGCGCGGGGCGCATCGTGTATCAGGAGCTGACCCGCATCACCAAGGACATTCAGGACGGCGAATTTTTCCAAAAGAAGCCGCTCATGGACGCGATGGACAAGGTGAAGGAAAACGGCGGCTCCCTCCATCTGATGGGTCTTCTGTCGGACGGCGGCGTCCACAGCCACATTACGCATCTGTATGCGTTGGTCGAAATGGCGAAAATGCGCGGCCTTCAAAAGGTCTATGTGCATTGTATGCTGGACGGCCGCGACGTGCCGCCGACCAGCGGCAGGATGTACGTGCAGCAGCTCGAGGACAAGCTCAAAGAAATCGGCGTGGGCGAAATCGCCAGCATCCAGGGGCGCTATTTCGGCATGGACCGCGATAACATCTGGGAGCGCGTGGAGCTGGGCTACAACGCCATCGCCCTGGGAGAGGGCGTGGAGGAGACCGACCCCGTGCAGGCGGTCGAGAACAGCTATCAAAGCAACGTCACGGACGAGTTCATGAAGCCCACCGTCATCATGAAGGCCGGCAGACCCGTGACGACCGTGCAGCCGGGCGACAGCATCGTCTTCTTCAACTTCCGCCCCGACCGTGCGCGCCAGCTCACCCGCACCTTCATCATGCCGGATTTCAAGGGCTTTGTGCGCAAGCGCGGCTTTATCCCCGTCAATTTCGTCTCCATGACCCAGTATGACGAGACCTTCACCGGCCTTTCCGTGGTCAATCCCCCCGAAACGCTGACGAACACGCTGGGCGAATACCTCTCCAAGCTGGGAAAGACGCAGCTTCGCATCGCGGAAACGCAGAAGTACGCCCACGTCACCTTCTTCTTCAACGGCGGCGTGGAAGCGCCCGACCCGAACGAGGACCGCGTGCTGATCGAGTCCAGTAAGGTCGCCACCTTCGACATGAAGCCCGAAATGAGCGCCCCCGAAGTGACCGCCAAGGCCAGGGAGCTCATCGACAGCGGCAGGTATGACGTGATGATCCTGAACTTCGCCAACTGCGACATGGTCGGTCATACGGGCGTGATGGCAGCGGCGGAAAAGGCCGTGGAAGAGGTGGACAGGGACGTCGGCATTCTGGTGGACGAGATCTTGAAGCTCGGCGGCCGCGCCTTCGTGACGGCCGACCACGGCAACGCCGACCAGATGATCGACTACAAGACCGGCGAGCCCTTCACCGCGCACACCACCAACCCCGTGCCCTTCATCGCCTGCGATGAGGCGCTGGTCGGAAAGACCTTGCGCAGCGGCGGCCGCCTGGCGGACATCGCCCCCACCATGCTCGATGCGATGGCGCTGCCCGTTCCGGCGGAAATGACCGGCAGGAGCCTGATCATTCGGTAAACAATCGTATGATCGCAGCGGGGCGGCGCGCCGTCCTGCTGCATTTCGTTAAAGGAGCCTTCCCTTGATCGTATCGTACTGCAAAAAGTGCAAACTGGAGAGCGCGGGCAAGGTCTGCCCGTCCTGCGGGAAGAAGGCCGCAGCCGCGTCCGTTCGGGACGTCTGGCGCACGGTGCGCGTGCCCGCGGCGGACGGCGCGGCGTGGCGCAGCCTCATCGGCGCGCTGCTGCTGTGCACCGTGCTGCTGGGGCTGCTCGTGCTGGGCGCGGAGCGGCTGATGAACACGGCGGCGCACTTTCGGCAGGTGTACGGCTCGCTGCTGACCATGGTGCTGCTGGTGCCGCTTATCGGCCTTTTGCTCGGCGCGGCGGCGCTGCTTTTGCAGGGGCGCGAGGAGATACGCTATTCCCTGGACACGACGGGCGCGCACACGCAGACGTGGCACCGCTTTTCGCATATCCGCTCGTGGGCGCGCCTGCAGGGGACGAGCAGTGCGGACGCGGTGGAGGCCGCAGACGGCACGCGCTTTGTCCTGTCCGACGAGCGCCACATCCTCTGGCAGGACGTGAACGAGATCAGGTATTCCCCCGCCTCCGGCACCATCCGCCTGTACCACACGCCGCATTTGGCGCCGCTGACCCTGCGCATCCCGCCGGACGAATACGAAACGGCGGAGCTGATCGTCAAGAAATACGCAAAGCTGAAAGATTGAAAAAAGACGGGACTGTTTTCAGCCCCGCCTTTTTCATTACATATATACTAGGAAACAATTACACTGTTTGATAATATAATCCATCCTTTGTGCAATACCAGAGCAGCAGCCCGTGCCGAAAATAGGGAATGCGCGTCTGCAGATCCCATTCGGGGTACAGCTTTTTGACGATGAGCGTATCGCCCGTCAGAAAGGCGACAAAGGAAATGTAATGCTCGCGCCGCATCTCGTGCGCGGACGACACGAACCACTCGTTTTCGATCGCCTCAACGCTCAGCTTTTCGTCCCCCTCGGCCTTTTTCGGCGCGATGGGCTTGAGCTTCTTGCCGCAGCAGGTCACATCGGCCTCCTCGGTGGTAAAGAGCAGGTTGCCGCAGTCCCCGCACACATAAAACTTGAGCTTTTTCAGGTTGCCGTTGCTGCGGGCGTTCTTGTCGATGCCGCCGTTCAGCAGCGATCGCACGTCCGTTTGCAGCGCCGTGGCCAGCGCGGGCAGCAGGGAAATGTCCGGCGCGCCGCAGCCGCGCTCCCACTTGGACACCGCCTTGTCGGATACGCCGATTTTCTCCGCCAGCGCCGCCTGCGTCAGGTCCTGCTTCTGCCGCAGTGTGCGGATAAGCTCGCCGGTCTTGATCTGATCCATCCCGATCACCTCCGCCCCCTATGATAGGCGAAAACGGGAATTTTTGCAATCAACGCTCCGTAGAGCCGGTTTTTTGCGTCTGATAACAGAACTCGGTCTGTTTTCGCCGTGTAATACGCGTAGTCAAAAGGTTACATTGTAATTACTGGCCGTGCAACCGCTTGCATTGCTTTGAAATCCTTTTGAAACAGAACCGTAATGATTGTAAAAACCGCTTTTGGCATCACAAACCGTATAAATTCGGCATAAAGCTTCGGACAAAAATCTGCGTTTTGCGGAAAATCGGAAAAGGCGGTGCAGACCGCCATGCGGGAAATCCTTCGCAAAAAGGCGGGACTTCGCCGGAAAACCGCACGAAACCGCAGCTTTTCCGCCGTTTCCGATGGAAATCACGGCATTTTTTGAAAGAATATCCGCCGATCGTTCGGCAAACATATGTTCCGTTTATACCCTTTTTCGCCGTGCGCCGGGCGGGAAAAAGCCCTTTTGTGACGCATCCGAACCGAAAAAATATGCATTTTCCGCATAAATTTTCTTTGTAAACTTATTTTGAATGCGCTCTGGTTACGCTTTGGTTACGCACGGTGACAGACGGCGACGTTTTGTAACCGATTTTTGGCGTTATGACCTTTTCGGTTAAAAGATTCTAATCGTGTAATTCGTATGTAACTGCACGGGACGCCTCTCGCCCCATGCCGAAAGGCGCATCGCCCTATATATTGTGCAATATAAGGCTATATAACGCTTTTTCGGAACGATATAAGCGTTTTTCGGAGCGGGGGGGGTACTGCCCGCCCTGTCTTTTTCTGTTTTGCGGGCGACCGAAAAAAAGTTGCCGTTTTTTGAAAAAAACTTTTGAAAAACCTCGAAATGTAACCAGCAGCGTAACCTTGACTTGCTATAATAAACCCGTAAGCTGCAAAAACAACACGGGAAACCGTGAGAACTGTCAGGAGGAAACCATTATGAAGAACACCATGAAGCTGCTGGCCGCCATCATGACCGTCGTTTTGACCCTCTCTCTGATGCCCGCCGCCATGATGGAAGAGATCATCGAGGTCCCCGCGGAAGCCGTCCCTCAGGTCGAAGAAGTCGTCCTGAAGGAAGAAGCCCCCGTTGAGGAAAAGGTCGAAGAAGTGACCGAAGAAAAGGTCGAGGAGATCATCGAAGAAGCCCCCGCTGCGGAAGTCACCGGGGAAGTCGTCGAGGAAGTCCCCGAGGAGCTCCCCGAAGTCGCTGAGGAAGCGGTCGAGGAGATCGCTGAAGAGATTCCCGAAGTCGCGGACGAGACCCCCGTGGTCGAGGAGATCGAAGTCGAGGAAATCGCCGTGGACGAAGAGCCCGCCGGGGAAGCCGCTGAAGAAGCCAAATTCGTCATCATCTATGACGCGGCTGTGGACGGAACGAACATCGCCATGCTGAATGTCAACGACCACATCGCCATCTACCGGCTCGTCGGCAGCTCCTACTACATCAGCTACCTGAACAACACCTGCTTCGGCTACCTGCGCAAGGACGACCTTTCCAAGATGACCAACTACTGCTACGTCGAAGAAACCCCCGCCGGGGAAGAAGCCGCTGAGGAAGTCGTGGAAGAGCCCGCCAAGGAAGCCGCCGCGCAGACCGTTGAAATCATCACCGAAGCGGATCTGCCCGCCAACGCCAGGCTCATGGCCGTCATCGAGGACGAGCTGAACGCCGAGCGTTCCGTCTCCGTGTACGCCGCCTTTGACGGCGACACCCTCTCCTTCGGCGACGCCGTCACCCTCATCGCCGTCCTGCACGGCTACGAGAACACCACCGTCGCCATCCAGTGGCAGTCCAGCGCGGACAATGCCAGCTGGGCGGACATCGCCGGCGCGAACGCCTCCACCTACACCTTCACCGTCACCGAGA
>CAVFWQ010000002.1:69746-74032 GCA_963626285.1 bacterium
GAGCAACTACCGCTCCTTCTGGCGCGTGGCCGTCACCATCAACGGCGTCATCGTGGCGGATGAGCTGGTCGCGGAAGCCGCCGCGGAGCAGGCCGAATAAATAGGAAAGAAAATATCGACAAAAGGCCGAAGCTCCTCAAAAAAGGCTCGACTTTTTGTCGTTTCTGTGTTATCATTGAACTGTAAATGTTACTTTGCACCCGTTCAACAGCAAGTCACACTGTAACCTCGCCGAACGGCATCCAACCTGCTGTCGGCAGCCAAATCGGATAAGGAAACTCCAAGCATTTCAAAGGGGAGGAAATCTTCAATGAAAACCAAGCTCAACAAGCTCCTCGCGCTGGTGATGTGCCTCGTCATGTTCATCAGCTGCACGCCTCTGGACGCGCTGGCGGCCATTGTGCCCGTTAATGGCGGGACGCAGACCAGCGGCGGTATTTCTCTGGCCAGCGTTGTCATACCGCCTGAGGCAACTGCCACCTACATTTTTAAGAATGCGGATGGCAGCACCTTTGCCACGCAGATTTTGAAGGACGGGGAAACGCTGAATGACCCCGGTACGCCGAAAGCCGACAGCGACAACAAAGAATTTGTCGGCTGGTATGACGGCGATACGAAGCTGGCGGACATCGGCAAGGCAGTTTCCGTGAACGAAACGGTCACACGCCCATATACTGCCAGGTTTGAAGATGTCTACTTTGTGTTCTTCACGAACCCGGCCGGCCAGGTCATGGTCACAAAGAAGGGTGTTAAGGGTGACAAGGTCACCACCGCCGATGTGACCTATCCTGTCGGGAACGAAGAATCCATTGTCGGCTGGAAGAATGCGGCCGGAGACCCCGTGACGGAAGTCACCTTGGATAACGCCGATATTACCCTGACCGCTGTGGTAGAGAAAGGTCATTGGATTACCTATGATTCGCAGGGCGGCACCTATGTCCAGCCCGCGTTCGTCAAGGCCGATGCAACGACCGTTGCCCCCACCGCCCCCACCCGCAATGGTTATAACTTTAGGCATTGGTCTGTCAGCAAGGACGGCGATGCGTACTCCTTCGGCGGTACATTGACCGAGCCGCTGACGCTTTATGCCGTCTGGCAGTCAACGACAGTGAATTACACCGTTATCTATTGGCAGGAAAATGCCGATGATGATGATTACTCTTATGTAGAATCAGAGACAAAAACAGGAACGACCGGCGCAACGACTGCGGCAACGGCCTCCAAGTCCTACAGCGGATTTAAGGCTAAGACTATCGAGCAGCAGACGATCGCGGGCGATGGCTCGACCATCGTTAATGTATACTATGCCCGCGAAGTGTATACCGTAAAGTTTTACACCAGACCCGATCGGCGGGGAATAACCAGAGAATATGCAGACCTTCGGATTACTGCCAAGTATGGCGCATATATCGGCGACCAGTGGCCGACACAGAGCAGAAGCAGCAGTTGGTATGTATCGACTAGTGGCAGCAGAGCGCAGGTGAACATTCAGACAATGCCTCTGAATGGCGCGTCCTTCTACGGCCCTCAAACCGGTTCGGGAAAATCGGAAGCTTATTACTATGTGGAAGTGCTGAACGGAGAAACGGGCACAGAGACCAAGGATGGCGTGACCTATAAGCTGCACCATACTGATACAGCCCCTAAGGATGGCCTTTACGTTACACAAGAAGACAAGTACGCTATCAAGGGCTTTACCTACAAAACGGGCACAAATGATGGAGGCTCTTATAACGGTGCTGAATTCTATTATACCCGCAACAAGTATAACGTCGTTTATATTAATAATGGTTCGACAGCCAAAACCGTTGAATATCAATACGAAGCGGATATTTCGGGTGAGGCTTATGAACCTGCACGCCCTTCCGGCGTTCCTGCGGAGTATGAATTTAAAGGCTGGGCAGCCGATCCGAGCGGCACAACGGCATATGATTTCACGGGTAAAACAATGCCCGCGAACAATATTACCGTTTATGCTGTCTGGAAGGCTCCGACCTTCAAAGCCACAGCGCATATCAAAGTCGAAGGCGATGCAAGTTCTGCAAGGCAGTTTGAAGTCGCGTACGGTGAGTCGGCTAAGGACGATTTGGCGGCGTTGCAAAGCGAAATTATGCAGGGCAAGACCGATGACTATGATTGGCACGGCTGGCGCACCGGTTCGAACGGCACTGGCGAACCCTTTAATATCGATACCAAGATTTATGGCAATATTGAGATCTACCCCTATTATACACCGAAGGGAGCCTTTACAGTCACATACGTTTCCGGCAAGGATGATGTGACTGCGCCTACCGATACCAAGAAGTACGCTGCGGGCAGCAATGCGGATGTGATGGCTCCCGGCAGCCTTGTCTCTGCTGGCGGAGAGTACTTCCTCGGCTGGTCGGACGGAACGAACATCTATCAGCCGCGTGACAAGTACGCCATCACGGGCAATGTTGAATTGACCGGCGTTTGGGGTGCGCGTCCCGGTGACGTGACCTTGACCTACAAGGCCAACGGCGGTTCGGGCGAGGACATTACCGAGACGTACGCGAACAATGAGACCGTCACGACCTTGGCGGCGACTACCTTCTCCCGCGAAGGCTATACCTTTGTCGGCTGGGACACCTCTGCTGCGGGCGAAGGAAGCATTGGAGCGGGCGACAAGGTTCAGGTGGACAATAAGGGCGATGGCGAAAACATCCTTTACGCCATCTGGACGGCGAACACGGACACCATGTACACCGTTGAGTTCTACTATCAGGAAACGGACGGCAGCTACACCCTCAAGAGCCGCGTTGAGCGCGAGGGCACGACGGACACGACCGTTTCCGTGACCGAAGCCGACAAGGCGGCCAAGGAAGGCAACAAGTACGTGTTCGATGCGGATAATGAGAACAACGTGCTGTCCGGCACGGTGGCGGGCGCGGGCACGCTGGTGCTGAAGCTGTACTTCAAGCTCAACACCGCGGGCTACACCATCCATCATTATCTGAAGGGCAAAACGGTCAAGGTGGCCGACGACCAGACCGGCACCAGGACCATCGGCGAAACACTGACGGCGAACAGGAGCGAAGCCCTGTATACGGAATACGCCGCCGCCTCTGTGTCCGACTATTCCCCCGAACAGACCATCGAGATCGTGGCGGACGAAACAAAGAACGTCATCACGGTTTATTACACCATGCCCCTGACCATCACCGCCGCGAACGGTAAAAAGACCTATGACGGTCAGCCGCTCACCCAGCCCGACTTCACTGTCACAGGTCTGGTCAACGGCGACACGAAGGCCGACTTCACCCTCTCCATGACGGCGGACTCCACCATCACCGACGCGGGCAGCACCGACAACGTGATCGACACCACCACCGTCAAATACAAAACCGGCGAAATTCCTTCCTATTATTATATAGTGAGCTATGAGGACGGCACGCTGACGGTTAATCCAATCACCGCAACAGTGACCGTGACCATCACGGGTCACACGGCCACCGAAACGTATGACGGCAATGAACACAATGCAACGGGCTACGATGTAAGCATCGACAGCGAGCTGTATAAGGAAACCGACTTCATGTTCAGCGGCAGCGACGAAGTGAAGGCGACCGATGCGGACACCTATCCGATGGGGTTGAAAGAGGCCGACTTTGCGAACAAGAGCGATAACTTCTCCTCGGTGAAGTTCATCGTGACGGACGGCAAGCTGACGATCAACAAGCGGAACGTCACCCTGAAGTCCGAGACGGCGAGCAAACCTTATGACGGCACACCGCTGACGAAGCCGGAAGTCACCGTAGGCGGCGAAGGCTTCGTGAAGGGCGAAGTGTCCGACATCAAGGCCACGGGCAGCGTGACGTACGTGAGCGAGGGTGAAGTAACGAACACCATCGTCTTCACCGCGGGCGAAAAATACAACGCGAACAACTACAGCATCACCAAGGACGAGGGCAAGCTGTCCATCACCGAGAATACGACGAAGATCACCGTCAAGGCGAACAGCGCCAGCAAGACCTATGACGGCACGGCGCTGACGGACAGCGGCTACAGCTACACGGAGAACGTGCTGGCCGATGGCGATGTGCTGACGGCGGTCGTCGAAGGCAGCGCCACGAACGTGGGCGATGCAGGCGAGAACGTCGTCAAGAGCTACAAGGTCATGCGCGGCGACGTGGACGTGACGGATAACTACACGTTCGAAAAGAGCGTGGACGGCACACTGACCATCAACAAGCGCAATGTAACGCTGACCTCCGAGACGGCGAGCAAACCTTATGACGGCACACCGCTGACGAAGCCGGAAGTCA
>CAVFWQ010000003.1:0-65266 GCA_963626285.1 bacterium
ACCTATGCAAACTCCAGTTCATTGAAAAACGTAAAAGTTGCTGGGTATGACGTTGAGGGACTTTATCTCTATTTTTACTACACACCGGACGAAAGCGGTAATTTGGTAAAAGATGCCAAGCATATAGCATTTATGTATGGCTATTATAAACTCGAGCCCAAAGCTCCTGATGCAGTTTACGAAGATCTCGTAAGAAAGTTGTCTTCTCTATATGGGGATGTCGATGAAGAGATTTCTGAAAATTTTATAATCGACAAAAAAATGAGTCTCTGGAATGGTGCTGATGGAACTATGGTTTCTATTTATAAAGAAGATTATTCTTCTGGAAGCCACTACATCTACATTAAATATGGATTCCAAGGAGCTGACGACCTAAGAGATGCCGCCTATGCTGCAGAAGTTAAAGCAGAAAATGAATCTGCGGCATCAAACACAGATGGACTTTAATTTAGTATAAATGCAGACCGTAGACAAAGTGGATTCAGCAAGCATTAGCTGGATCCACTTTGCATGCGGTCTGAACAGGATGCGGCGAAAATCCGCATCCTGTTTTTCGTGATTTTCAATGAAGGGAAATGCGCTGTGTCTATTCGTCTGTTGTATGCTTTTGTGCTTCCTCCTGCCCTTTCACCATCTCCGCGATGTCCGGCCAGCGGGAGAGGATATAGGCATAGCCGTTCCGCCGGTGGGGGAGGAGGCAATGGGAGCAGTCCTTGACGCCGCCCGGCAGGTAGGCATAGCGCCCGCCGCAGCGCCTGCCCAGCGTGTACAGCGGGCAATAGCAGAACAGGCAGTTAAAATCCTCAGGCCTGTCCGTTTCGTGGCAGGGGAAAAATTCACATTCCTTGTTTTGAAAAAAGCGGCTGTGCGGCTGATTCATGCTTTATCCTTTCCGGCGCGCTGATTGGGAACACACGACATTTTCGCTTCGGCAAAGAGTGCTTCCTGCGGAAAAAGACCTCGCGTTGATTGCATCGCCGCGCCCTACTCCGTCAACATCGCCACCTTTGCGCCCTTGAGCGTTTTGGTGACGACAATTTGGCGGTCTATCTGCTCCTTCAAATCCTGAACGTGCGAAATGATGCCGACAAGGTGCTTGCCGTCCGCCAAATCATTGAGGACGCGCAGAGAATTGCGAAGGGCGTTCTCGTCCAGCGTGCCGAAGCCCTCGTCAATGAACATCGCCTCCATGCGGATGGCGCCGCTCTGCCCCTGCACCACATCGGACAGCCCCAGCGCCAAGGCAAGGCTCGCCAAGAAGGATTCGCCGCCGGACAGGGTGGATACATCGCGCCACTGCCCCGTGCTTCTGTCCAGCACATCCAAGTCCAGGCCGCTCTGGGAGACGCGGTTGGCGGCCTCCTCCTTGCAGCGCAGGGTGAACATTCCCTCGGTCAGGACGGACAAACGCCTGTTCGCGGCGGCGACGACATGCTTGAAGTAATACTGCTGGACGTAGGTTTCAAAGGTCAGCTTGGCGCGGCGGACACCGTCCGTCTGGCCGGAGCAGCACAGGTACAAATCCCGAATGACAGCCCAGCGCGCGCGCCTGCGTTTGCGCCGCTCGTTCGCTTCGGCAATCTCTCTGTATGCCTTGGTGTGCTGGCTGACACGGTTGACGGCCTCCGTTTCGGCTTCGTCCGCCGCCTTGAGCTGCTGCGTCAGGACGTGCTGTCGATTTTCCAGCGCGGTTGTATCGATTGGCGCTTTGCCGCTTAATTCGCTTTCGAGCTGGGCGGTTTGGTCGTGCAGGGAGCTTAGCTTTTTGTCGTAGTCCCGAAGGGCGGCGTCCAGCTCCGCCGTGTCCTTTTCGGTTAGGCGGGCGCTTTCAAAATCGGCTGCATCCGAGAAGCCGTACCGAAGCAGACCGGCTTCAAAGACCTGCCGATGCCCGGACAGCGCCTGCTTCGTTTCCTCGATTTGCTCGTTCGTTTTCTGCATGGCGGCTTCGTCCACCCTGCATTCGGTTTGCAGGGCCTGCAGCGCCTCCCGGCAGCGGTTGATGCCGTCCCGATAGCCCTGCGCCTCAGCGCTCAAAGCGTCGGCTTTCGCCGTCAAAGCGGCCTCGTTTTCGGCTTCGCCGAGGTTCAGCGCGGACGCGCTCTGCCGTGCGGCGCTGATTTTGCCTTCGATTTCGGACAGGCATTCCGATGTTTTTTGCAGCGCCTGCTCCGCGTCCCTGCGCCTGCGGTCGGCCTGCTCCAGCTCCTTCTGCGTGACGGCGGCAGCGGGCAAAACGGCGGGCAGGGGATGGTCGCACGAGCCGCAGACGGGGCAGGGCTTCCCCGAAATAAGCTCGGCGGCGAGCAGACCGGCCTGATTTAAATAATAGCTTTCCTTGGCGGCGGTGTAGGCTTCGTCCGCCGTGCGGCTTTTTGCCGAACGCGCCGCCAGCTCCTTTTGAAGCCGTTTCTGCTCCTGCTGCTGCGCGGCCAGCTCCTTCAAAACGGGAATCGCGTTCTGTAAGAGGCTGACCTGACGGAGGATAGCATCGGCCTCGTCCTGATGGGAAAGCGCCTCGGCGTACTGCCGCTCGGCTTCGGGCAAGCGGGTTTTCCTCTCCGTCCAATCCCGCTGCGCCTGCGCAAGCGCCTTCTCATGCTTTTGAAGCGATTCCTCCGCGTTTTTCAGCAGCTCGCGGGCGGGCAGAAGCTGCTGCGCCTTTCGGGCGCGGGCAAGCTGCCGCCGCTGCTCCTCCACAGCGGGTCGACGGCAGAGCAAGTCGTCAAGCGCCGCTTTTTTTCGGGTGTATTCATCGATCTTTTGATTGAACAGCTTGCCGCTTTCCAATTCCTGAATCAGGCTGTCGCGCTGAACGGCGATTTCGCTTCGCTGCTGCGCCGCGGCCTTCTGCCTTTCTTTTTCCTGCGCCAGCATTTTTTGAAGCAGCTCCAGCAGCAGATCGGCGTACTTGGGGTCGCCGCAATATTTTTTCAGCAGTTCTTTTTCGGCAAAGTCCCTGTCCGCCTCGATGCCTGCGGAAACGGCGGAAATCACGGCATCCAAACGGTCGCTTTCCTTTGCGCACTCGCTGTTCTTTTCCTTTAATTTTGCGCAGACAGCCGCATAGAAATTGGTGTTGAACAGCTTCTGAAACAGCTTTTTCCGCTCATCGGACGGGGCGTTCAGGATTTTCAGAAAATCGCCCTGCGCGATCATGACGGTTCGGGTAAACTGATCCTGCGTCAGACCCAGCAGAGAATAGACGCGGGCATTGACCTCCTGAAGCCCAAGGCGCAGCTCCTTGGTCTCAAGGCATTCCATTTCGGCCCCGGCGGACTGAACGGTCGTCCCTCCGCCCTTCTGCTTGGCTCTTATGTATTCGGGGTTGCGCTTCATGCGCCACGTCTCGCCTTTGTGGGTGAAGGTCAGCTCCACATAGGTGTTCGCCGCGGGGGAGGCATAGTCCGAGCGGAAGGATTTTCCGCTGCGGCGTTCCCGCCCGCCGGCAGCCTCGCCGTAGAGGGCAAAGCTGATGGCGTCAAAAATGGTGGTCTTGCCAGCACCTGTATCGCCCGTGATGAGGAAAAGCCCTGTTTCTCCGAACAGGCCGAAATCAATCTCCGTTTTTTCGGCATAAGGGCCGAAGGCGGATACAACGAGCTTAACGGGCTTCATAGGGCTGCTCCTCCAATTCCTTGATGACTTTGTTCAGCTCCTTCATGTGGGCTTCGTCCGGAAGAAGGTCGTTGTTTTGCAGACGGTAAAAGTCGCAGAACAGCTCGGCAACGGTCTTGCTTTCCATGTCCGCCGTGGCCTTGACATCCAAATCGTATTTCGTTTTGGAATTTTCGACGCCGAATTTCATCATGTTGGGGAAGCTGACGGAAAGCGTGACCCGCGCATCGGGCGGCGGCGTCTCGTCATGGATGGTCACCCACACATAGTCATCGGACGGCGGAAGCCGCATGAGCTCATCCAGCATGCCGTCGACTTTGCGGACGTCATGGATGAAACCGAGCGGGACGGTGCGAAGCCGCACCTCGCCCTTTTCGTATAAGTCCGCAATGACCACGGATTTTTGATGCTGTGCCTCGGAAACGGAGTATTTGAGGGGAGAGCCGGCGTAGCGCACGGCATCGCGCCCGACCCGCTGCGCCTGGTGAATATGCCCCAAGGCGACATAATCAAAGCCGTCAAAAAGGGAAACGTCAACGGCATCCAGCCCGCCGACAAAAAATTCGTCGGAGCCGCAAAGCTCGCTGCCGGCGATGAACTGGTGGCATAAAAGCACGTTTCGTTTGGAAAAGTCGATTTTCGTATTTTTCAGCACGGCGGCGACGGCCTCTTGGCAGGTGGTGATTTTTTCCGCCGGCAAGAGGCTCTTGACCTGCGCAGGGCGCAGGAAAGGCAGCATCCACACAGTCAAATCGCCGTCCATGTCGTGCAGGGTGATGTGCTGGAGCGCTCCGTCAAACGCCTTGCTGACATACACGCCCGCGTGCTTGAGGAGGGAGGAAAAATAGGAGATGCGAAGGGCGGAATCATGGTTGCCGCTGATGACGAACACCTTTTTTCCCGCCTCGGCCAGGCGGGAGACGAAGGCGTCAAAGAGCGCCATTGCCTCGGCCTGCGGGGAAGTGCGCTGATACACATCGCCCGAAATCAGGACGCAGTCCGCCTTTTCCGCACAGGCAATGTCAACGATCTGCCTAAGCACCGCCTCCTGGTCGGGAAGCAGGGACAGCTCGCTCATCTGCTTCCCAAGGTGCAAATCCGCCGTGTGGAGAAATCTCATGCACTTCACCTCATTCGATTGATGAAAAAACCGCGTCTGTTTATATCCATATCATTTTAACATACGGGAGAGAAAAGTCAATATTCAGGCCGAGGGCAGAGCAAAGAGCGGAATGAAAAAAACATGATTGTCCAAAAACGCCGAAGCCCCTCCTTCCGATGCGGAAAGAGGGGCTTCAACAGGCCGATGATTTTATTTCTTTTCAGAAAAAGCGAAGTATGTCTTGGCGTTTCCGTAGCTGACGGCGCCGACGATTTCCTTCAGCGTGTCCATGTCTTCGGGGAACTGCCCCTCCGCGACCCAGCGGCCGATCTGACGGCAGAGGATGCGGCGGAAATATTCATGGCGCGGATAGCTCAGGAAGCTGCGGCTGTCCGTCAGCATACCCACAAAGCCCGCAAGGTAGCCGAGGTTGGCAAGGCTGACCATATGCTCGGTCATGCCCTGCAGATGGTCGTTGAACCACCAGGCGGAGCCGTGCTGCACCTTGCAGACCGCTTCGCTGCTCTGGAAGCAGCCGCAGATGGAGTCGATTGCCTGATTGTCGTTGGGGTTCAGGCTGTACAGGATGGTCTTGGGCAGGGAATTTTCTTCCTCCAACGCGCCCAAGAAGGCGGCGGTCTGGGCGGCGGGCGCAAAATTATCCACGCAGTCATAGCCCGTGTCCGGCCCTAATTGTTTGTACATGGTCGGGTTGTTGTTGCGGCGGCAACCGTAGTGAAGCTGCATCACCCAGCCGCGCTTGTGGTACTGGCGGCCTAAGAAGAGCATGAAGACGGTCTTGAACTGCGCCTCCTCCTTCTCCGTCACCTGTGCACCGGACAGACGCTTTTTGAGGATGGCATCCGCTTCTTCGTCTGTCGCGGGGGCATAATAGACATAATTGAGGCCGTGGTCGCTCAGGCGGCAGTTGTTTTCGTGGAAGAAATCCATGCGCTTGGACAGCGCTTCCCGCAAATCAGCCCAGCTTTTGATGTGAACACCGGCAGCGGCGCCCAGCTTTTCCAAGTAAGCGGAAAATTCCGGCTTTTCCAGATTCATCGCCTTGTCGGGGCGCCATGCGGGAAGGACGGAGGTGCGGAAGGTGGGGTCAGCCGCCAGCTTTTGGTGCCATTCCAAGCTGTCGATAGGGTCGTCCGTGGTGCAGATGGTTTCCACGTTGCTTTGGTTGATCAACCCGCGCACGCTCATGCCGCTTTCGTGCAGCTTTTCGTTGCAGAGCGTCCAGACCTGTTCGGCCGTGGCGCTGTTCAGGATGCCGTCATAGCCGAAGAAGCGGCGCAGCTCCAAGTGGCTCCAGTGGTAGAGCGGGTTGCCGATGGACTTGCCCAGCACCTCCGCCCATTTGATGAACTTATCATGGTCGCAGGCGTCGCCGGTGATGTACTTTTCTTCCACGCCCGCGCAGCGCATCAGACGCCATTTGTAATGGTCGCCGCCAAGCCAGACCTGCGTGATGTTGTCATAGCGCATATCCTCGTAGATTTCCTTGGGGCTGATGTGGCAGTGATAGTCGATGATGGGGCATTTCGCGGCGGTCTCGTGGAAGAGACGGACGGCGACGGGGGTGTCGAGGAGGAAGTCCTGGGTCATGAAGGGCTGCATGGTAAGTCTCCTTTCAATCATGAGGTTGGGAATGCGACAATGTGCGGGTGCTTTCACGGCGGATGATTTCGCCGTTGAAGACGGTGGTTTGCGGCATGGCTTTGCCTTCCAAAACGCCTAAGAGGAGGGAGGCGCAGGTGTCGCAGACGGCGTTCAGGCGGTTGTCCACGCTGCTGAGCTCCGGCTCGCAGCAGAGGCCGTATACGGAATTGTTATAGCCGATTATGCTGAGCCGGTCGGGGATTTTCAAGCCCTTTTTGTGGGCGTATTTGACTGCGCCGATGCTTAAAATATCCTCGGAGGACAGCACGGCATCGAAGGAAAGCCCCTGATCGGACAAATGAAGCAGCAAGTCCCGAACGTGCTGCACGTCGGCCTCGTCCTCCGGCACAAAGTGAATGAGCCGCTCATCCGGCGTCAGGTTTCTGCTCAAAAGCCCCTCGCGGTAGCCGTTCAGCTTTTTCATGCCGTTATAGTTTCGGCTGTGGTACAGGTACAGGATATGCCTGCAGCCGGTATCAATGAGATATTGCGTTGCCTCCTTGGTCGCCTGCTGCTCATCGCACAGGACGCTGTAGACATTGTCGGCGCGTAGGGCGGCATTGAGGATAAAGACGGGCATGTGGGCAGCGGCCTTTCGAATGTAGTCGTTGCCGCTCGGCGTGCTTTCCACGAAGGTGGAGCCCATCAGGATGATGCCGTCCACATGGCGCTCCTGCAGCAGCTCAACGCCCGCCTGCCGCGCAGAAAGCGCCCTGCCGCAGCAGGAAAGCAGGCAGTTGTACTGCCTGTCGCGCAGCGCCTTTTCCAAATAGCTCAAGGCGTGCGCCAGATAGGGGTCGGCGGCGTTCGGGCAGAGCAGGCCGATGGTCTTCATGCTGTTGAGGCCGAGGCTTCGCGCAAAGGCATTCGGCACAAAGCCGTTTTCCTCCATGACGGAAAGCACCCGCTGCCGTGTCTTGGGGCTAACGTGCGCGCTGTTGTTCAGCACCCGCGAGACCGTGGCGATGGAGACGCCGGCCCGCTTGGAAATGTCATAAATGTTCATGCGTCACCCCACGTTCATGTAAGTGCTTACGAGATTTACGATTCATTATACCGCATACAAAACGGTTTGTAAATACCGTAAATTGTTCAAATGCCGTTTGAAATATCTTGTTTTTTATGGTTGACGGATGAGATGAAATGGCGTAAAATGTAATTGTTTACACGGACGCGACACGCCCTTGACATGACGAACAACGGGACGAAAGGAAGATGGATGATGGAACGGCTGAACGGACAGCAAAAAGCCACGGTGCAGCGCCCCATTAAGGTGCTGCAATTCGGTGAGGGCAATTTTCTCCGCGCTTTTGTGGATGACATGATTGACATTGCGAATGAGGAAACGGCGCTGAATGCCGGTATCGTGCTGGTCAAAAACATCGAGCTGGGCAATTTGGCGGCCTTTCATGAGCAGGACTGCCTGTACACAGTCCTGCTGCGCGGCCTTCGGGACGGAAAGCCCGTGGAAGAGGAGCGCCTGATTACCTCCGTGCAGGACGCGGTGGATGCCTATGCCGAATATGAAAAATACGCGGCGTTTGCCAAATCGGACACCCTGCAGTTCATCGTTTCCAACACCACGGAGGCGGGCATCGTGCTGGACGAAAGCGACCGGTTTGACCTCTGCCCCCCGCGCACTTATCCAGCCAAGCTGTGCAAATTCCTCTTTGAACGCGCCGAGGCGTTTGATTACGCCAAGGACAAGGGGCTGATCATCCTGCCCGTTGAGCTGATTGACGACAACGGCATCCAATTAAAGCGCTGCGTGAAGGCGCTGGCGGAGATTTGGAACTTAGGCGGGCGCTTTGAGCAGTGGCTGGACGAGGCGTGCGTGTTCACGTCGACCCTGGTCGACCGCATCGTGACGGGCTATCCGCGGGACGAAGCCGACCGCCAGGCCATTTGGGAGCGCCTTGGCTATGAGGACAGGCTGCTGGTTACGGGCGAGCCGTTTGCCCTTTGGGTCATTGAATCCCCGCGCGATTTGAGCGACGTCCTGCCCTTGCCGAAGTGCGGCCTGCCCGTCATCTTTACGGACAACCAGCGCCCCTACAAGCAGCGCAAGGTGCGCATCCTGAACGGCGCGCATACGTCCTTTGTCCCCGCCGCCTTCCAGTGCGGGTATGACTATGTGCTGCAGGGGATGCAGGACCCGCTGATCAAGGAATTCATGCAGCGCACCCTGTATGACGAGGTCATCCCCACCCTGACGCTGCCCAAGGAGGATTTGATGTCTTTTGCGGAGGCGGTCACGGGACGGTTTGAAAACCCCTTCATCCGCCATGCGCTCCTGTCCATCTGCCTGAACTGCGTGTCCAAGTGGCGCGCCCGCTGCCTGCCGAGCGTCCTTGGCTATGTTGAAAAAACGGGTGAGCTTCCGTCGCATCTGACCTTTTCGATGGCCTCCATGATGGCGCTGTATCACGGCGGGCATATCGAAAACGGGCACTTGATCTGCAAGCGGAACGGCGAGGACTACGCCCTGCAGGACGATGAAGCCGTTCTGCGCTTCTTTGAGCAGGGCAACAGTCTGCCGCCAGAACAGCTTGTGCATGACTTCCTCTCTAATGAAGCGTTCTTTGGGCAGGATCTGACGAAGCTCAGGGGCTTTGAGGCTTCCGTCCTGCAAAGCTATCGGGATATTCTGGCCAAAGGAATGCGGACGGCGATGACGGAGAGGTTTCATGATGCGTGAGCTGCTGAAAATCAACCCGCGGGATACCGTGGCCGTGGCGCTTCGCCCTTTGCAAAAAGGCGAAATGGCGGCGACGGACGATGAAAAAATTGTTCTGCTGACCGACGTCCCCGCCGGACACAAGGTCGCCCTTCGGGATATTGCATCGGGCGAAACGGTCATCAAATACGGCTATCCCATCGGCCGCGCCACCGAGGCCATCCGAAAAGGCAGCCATGTGCATACGCACAACCTGCATACGCTGCTGAGCGGCGAGCTTGCGTATGCCTATCATCCCGTGAACAGGGAGCAAAAGCGGCAGACCCCCGCCGTCTTCATGGGCTATGCGCGTGAAAACGGCACGGTCGGCGTGCGGAATGAATTGTGGATTCTGCCGACCGTCGGCTGTGTCAACGATGTCGCCAGAGCGCTGGAGCGCAAGGCGCAGACGCTCGTGGGCGGCGGCGTAGAGGGCGTGTATGCCTTTCCGCATCCCTACGGCTGCTCCCAGATGGGCGACGACCAGGAAAACACCCGAACGGTCTTGGCGGACTTGGCGGCGCATCCCAATGCAGGCGGCGTGTTAGTGCTGGGTCTCGGCTGTGAAAACAGCGGCGTGGAGGAAATCCGCAAGCGCCTTCCGGACGGCGCGGGCAGCCGGATCCGCTTCCTTGTCTGCCAGCAGGTGGAGGACGAAATCAGGGAAGGCATGGCGCTGCTGTCCGAATTGGCGGACGGGATGCGAAGCGAGCGGCGCGTTCCCTGTTCCGCATCCAAGCTGGTCGTCGGGCTTAAATGCGGCGGCTCGGACGGATTCAGCGGCATCACCGCCAACCCTGTCATCGGCGGCTTTTCGGATCTGCTGACCGCGCAGGGCGGCAGCACCATTTTGACCGAGGTGCCGGAGATGTTCGGCGCGGAGACCATTCTGATGGAGCGGTGCGGCACGAAGGAGCTGTTTGACAAGACCGTGCGCCTCATCAACGATTTCAAGCGCTATTTTGAGGAGCATCACCAGACCATCTACGAAAATCCGTCTCCCGGCAACAAGGCGGGCGGCATCAGCACATTGGAGGACAAGGCGCTGGGCTGCACGCAAAAAAGCGGCTTTTCGCCTGTGCGGGACGTGCTTTCCTACGGCGAAAGGCTGCACACGGCGGGCTTGAACCTGCTCTCCGCGCCCGGCAACGATTTGGTGGCGGCAACGGCCTTGGCCGCGTCCGGCGCGCAAATCGTTCTGTTCTCAACGGGACGCGGAACGCCCTTTGCCTCGCCCGTGCCGACGCTGAAGATTGCCTCGAACACACCGCTGGCGCAGAAAAAGCACGACTGGATCGACTTTGACGCGGGGGAAATGCTGGACGGCAAGACCCTGCCCGACCTGTCGCAGCGCCTGATGGATTTGGTACTGGCCGTGGCCGGAGGCCGCCTCGTCCGCAGCGAGGAAAACGGATACCATGATATGGCCATATTCAAGACGGGAGTCACGTTATAACGGACGGCGTATGGAGCGCGCAAAGTGAAAAGCGAGAAAATAATGCTTCATTCTCTTTTCTGTCCGCCGCCTGCCGCTTTGACAGCGCCGATGCAATGCGCTATAATAGAACCGCAAACAATTAGGGAGGGATTCAGACATGGATATCATCAAACAGCTTTCTTTGGCAGGGCTCGTTCCGGTCATTAAAGTCGAGGATGCGGCGGATGCCGTGCCGCTTTGCCGGGCGCTTTCAAACGGCGGTCTGCCCGTCGCGGAAATCACGTTCCGCACGGCGGCGGCTAAGGAGGCCATCCGTCTTGTGCATGAGGCGCTGCCGGATGTGCTGCTGGGCGCAGGCACGGTGCTGACCCGTGAGCAGGTGGATGAGGCTGTCGCCGCCGGCGCCGGCTACATCGTTTCCCCCGGCCTCAACCGCAGCATCGTGCAGTACTGCAAGGAAAAGGGCGTGCCAATCGTCCCCGGCTGCTCCAATCCCAGCGATATCGAGATTGCGCTGGAGGAGGGCATCAAGACAGTGAAGTTCTTCCCCGCCGAGGCGCTGGGCGGTCTGCCCGTCATCAAGGCCATGTCCGCGCCCTACGGCGATGTGACCTTTCTGCCCACCGGCGGCGTCAATGAAAAAAATCTGAACGATTACCTGTCCTTCCGCAAGGTCATTGCCTGCGGCGGGAGCTGGATGGTGCCGGCGGATGCCGTCGCCGCCAAGGACTGGCAGCGCATTGAGAACCTGACCCGCAGCGCTGTCAACACCATGCTGGGCTTGGAATTAAAGCATGTCGGCGTGAACAGCGGCGACCCGGAAACCGCCGCCCGCGATGCCGGAATGCTGGCCAAGCTGCTGGGCTGGCCGCTGGAGGAGCGCTCCAAGGGCATTTTCGTCAAGGATGCCTTTGAGGTCATGAAAATTCCCTTCAGGGGAAAGAACGGGCATATCGCCATCGCCTGCAACGATGTAGCGCGCGCCCGCTGGCATATGGAGCGCCGCGGCTTCGCCTTCGACGATGAAAGCGCCGGCCTGAAGAACGGCAGGCTCAACATGATTTATCTGAAGGACGACATTGCCGGCTTTGCCATTCATCTGCTGCAGAAGTAAGACAGCACAGCGCAACAAACGACCGCACATGATGCGGCCGTTTTTTATTTCCCGTCCCGAAACAATAACGGCTTTCAACACTTGACAAATACGGTATGGGGGTATATGATTTCCTTGCCGAAAGGCGAAAGGAGGCGGGAGCATGGAAGAACATACCCCCTGCTGTCACTGCTCGGCGCGGCGCAAGGAGCGCTCGCCGGAGGAGTACAAAAGGCTGATTCATCGCTTGAACCGCATTGAGGGGCAGGTGCGCGGCATCCGCAAAATGGTGGAGGAATGCGCGTACTGTCCGGATATTTTGGTGCAGTCCGCGGCGGTCAGCGCGGCGGTCAATGCCTTTAATCGGGAGCTGCTGGCAAACCACATCAAGACCTGCGTCGCGCAGGACATCCGCACGGGCAGGGACGAGGTGGTGGACGAGCTGCTGGCGACGATGAAAAAACTGATGAAATAACGCATGTTTGAAGGAGCATCTGTCATGAAACAATATACTGTCACCGGCATGAGCTGCGCTGCGTGCAGCGCACGGGTGGAAAAGGCCGTATCCAAGGTGGCGGGCGTGAAAAGCTGTTCGGTGAGCCTGCTGACCAATTCGATGGGCGTGGAGGGCGAGGCCGCGCCTGAGGCCGTCATTGCGGCGGTCACGGCGGCAGGCTACGGTGCATCGCTGAATGGCAAAAAAAAGCAGTCTCCGCAGGGCGCGGAAGAGGCGCTCATGGACCGTGAAACGCCCAAACTCAAAAAAAGACTGTGCTGGTCGCTTTTATTTTTGCTGGTGCTGATGTATTTTTCGATGGGTCACATGATGTCGGGATGGCCGCTCCCTGCATTTTTTGAGGGCAATCATGTGGCGATGGGGCTGGCGGAGCTGCTGCTGACCGTCATGGTGATGGTCATCGATCAGCGCTTTTTTATCAGCGGCTTCACGAGCCTCCTGCATCGTGCGCCGAACATGGATACCCTGGTGGCGCTGGGCGCAACGGCGGCGTTCGGCTACAGCACCTACGCGCTGTTCGCCATGACGGGCGCGCAGGTGCGCGGCGATGCGGCGGCCGTCATGCAGTACATGGACGAATTTTATTTTGAATCCGCCGCCATGATTTTGACGCTCATCACCGTGGGGAAAACGCTGGAGGCGCGTTCCAAAGGCAAGACGACGGACGCGCTGAAAGGGCTGATGAAGCTCGCACCGCAGACGGCGACCGTTTTAAGAAACAATGCCGAGATTGTCGTGCCCGTCGGCGAAGTGCGGGTGGACGACATTTTTGTCGTCCGCCCCGGCGAAAGCATCCCCGTGGACGGCGTGGTGCTGGAGGGCAGCAGCGCGGTGAATGAAGCGGCGCTGACGGGCGAGAGCATTCCGGCGGACAAGGCCGCGGGGGATACCGTTTCCGCCGCAACGGTCAACCGATCCGGCTTTCTCAAATGCCGTGCCTCCCGCGTGGGCGAGGATACGACCCTGTCTCAAATCATTCAGATGGTCGGCGATGCGGCGGCGACTAAGGCGCCCATTGCAAAAATCGCCGACAAGGTATCCGGCATTTTCGTCCCGACGGTGATGGCTATTGCCGCCGTGACCGCCGCCGTCTGGCTTTTGCTGGGCAGGGACGTCGGCTATGCGCTGGCGCGGGGCATTTCCGTGCTGGTCATCAGCTGCCCCTGTGCCTTGGGGCTGGCAACGCCCGTAGCCATCATGGTGGGCAGCGGCATGGGCGCAAAGAACGGCATCCTGTTCAAAACGGCGGCTTCGCTGGAGGAAACGGGGCGCATTCAAATCGTTGCTTTGGACAAGACGGGTACAATCACGACCGGAGAGCCTGTCGTGACGGACATTCTGCCCGCAGAAAATATGACGGACGAGCAGCTTCTCACCTTGGCGCTGGCGCTGGAGAAAAAAAGCGAGCATCCTTTAGCGCGGGCGATTCTGAAAAAGGGCGGGGAAAGGCATATTCATGCGCCGGAGACGGCGGATTTTGCCGCCCTGCCCGGCAACGGCTTGGAGGGAACGGTCGAGGGCAGGAGAGTGTCCGGCGGCAATCTTGCCTTCATTTCGACCCACGCCGAGGTTTCGCAAGACATGAAAGCAAAGGCGGATGCCTTGGCTGCGCAGGGCAAGACACCCCTGTTTTTCAGCCGTGACAGGCAGCTTTTAGGCGTGATTGCCGTGGCGGATGTCATCAAGGAGGACAGTCCCAAAGCCGTGCGTGAGCTTCAAAACATGGGGCTGCGCGTGGTCATGCTGACGGGCGACAACGAGCGCACCGCGCAGGCGGTCGGAACGCAGGCGGGCGTGGACAGGGTCATCGCGGGCGTTCTGCCGGACGGCAAGGAGCGTGTCGTGCGCGAATTAAAGACGCAGGGCAAGGTGGCAATGGTGGGCGACGGCATCAACGATGCGCCCGCGCTGACCCGTGCGGACATCGGCATGGCCATCGGCGCGGGGACGGATGTCGCCATTGACGCGGCGGATGTGGTGCTGATGAAGAGCACTTTAAGCGATGTTCCTGCCGCCATTCGCCTGAGCCGCGCCGCGCTGCGCAACATTCATGAAAATCTTTTCTGGGCGTTCTTCTACAACATCATCGGCATTCCGCTGGCGGCGGGCGTGTTCATTCCGCTCGGTTTGACGCTCAATCCCATGTTCGGCGCGGCGGCGATGAGCCTGAGCAGCTTCTGCGTGGTCTCGAACGCCCTTAGGCTGAATTTCTTCAAAGTGCACGATGCGGGTCGCGACAGGAAAACGAAAGCCGTTGATTTGAAAGCGTCCGCTGCGGAAGCAGCGGACACGGAGCTGCGCCGCGTGATGCGCATTGAGGGCATGATGTGCCCGCATTGCGAGGCAACGGTCAAGGCCGCGCTGGAGGCGCTGCCGAATGTGGAAAGCGCCGCCGTCAGCCATGAAAAGGGCGAGGCCGTGCTGACGCTTTCCGCGCCCGTGGAGGATAAGCAGCTTACACAGGCAGTCGAGGCGCACGGCTATCAGGTGAAGGAAATACGATGAGGGTATGGCGGGGAAAAGGGGTTTTTGAAAAAATCTCCTTTCCCCGCGCCGTTATCCGATGCTTTTTCATTGTAAACCACAGTCGCTTAGAACACGGAGATGAGCAAAGAAACGGCTTTTTTTCTTTTGCTTCAACAAATTTCACTTCCCGTCCATCTAATCAATGCACAAGCGCTTGAGCAGGAAGGAAGACACCGGCTTGACCAAGGATGAATTCACCTCGCGTGTCATCGCGGCGGAGGGTACCCTGTACCGCGTGGCACGCAGCTACCTGAGAGGGGAGCAGGACTGTTTGGATGCCGTGCAGGAGGCTATCCTCAAGGCATGGCAGAAGCAGAACACCCTGCGGCAGGAGGCGTACTTTGAAACATGGCTGACCCGCATTTTGATTCATGAGGCGGTCGCCATTCTGCGGCGTCAAAAGCGCATGATTCCTGTGGAGAACGTGCCGGAAACGCCGTCCCCGCCGAGCGATGACCTTGCTCTGCGCGATGCGCTGGACCGCCTGCCGCAGAAAATGCGCACGGCCGCCGTGCTGTTCTACATGGAGGGCTTCTCCATCGAGGAGACGGCGAACATCATGCGTGCCCCCAAGGGCACGGTATCATCCTGGCTTCATTATGCACGACAACGGCTGAAAGACATGCTGACGGAGGATGTTTGATATGCGGAATCAAAAAGAGTGGCAGCAGGCCTATGAGCCGCTGCCGGACAAGCTGCATCAGACGGTTTGTTTCACACTGGACAATTTGGAGGAGAAAAAAATGAAAAAGGCTTCTGTCAGAACGATTATCATTGCGATGGCGCTTGCTATTGCCGTATGCGGCACGGCGGCCGCGCTCATGGACAGCAAAACAGCTGAGCTTTTCGGCTGGTTTTACGGCGAGGAGACCAAGACTGCTCTGCTGAACGGCGATGTGGCCGTGTCCGGCGAAAGCTATACGCTGGGCGACGTCGTCTACACCTTGGATGACGTGGTCTATTCCGAAGGCACCTTGTACGGCACGGGCACGATCAGCGCCAAGGAAGGCGCGAATGTCGTGCTGATGGCCGAAGACTATTCCGTCAATGACCCCGCCGGCTATATACTGCACTTCGGCGAAGAGACGATCCCCGCGGATGCGAAGACCTATCTGCAGCTTGCGGAAGAAAAGAGCGCAGGCATCCTTCAGGTGCGTCTTACCCCCAACGGCCTCCTTGCGGGCGGCGAGCTGACCTGCACGGAAAGCATCGGCTATGAAGTCGTTCCGCAGACGGACGGCACCTTCCGCTTCGCCTTTGAAATTTCCAACGAACAGGGCGACCTTGCACGGCAGGATTCTTACGAGCTGAGCCTGTACATCCGCAACGGCGCGATGAATGCCGACGGCACGCTGAGCGAACGTGAGCAGTGGGAAAGCGCGGACTGGACTGTGACCGTCTCCCCGAAGGTGCAGGAGTAACGAAAGCAACGGGCTGCCCGCTCAAATCGGGCAGTCACTTATACAAGAAAACATTATTTTTATTCAAACATTTTTATTCCCTGCCCGTCTAATCCATGAACAAGCGCTTGAGCGGGACGGCGAACGGCCGGACGGCATCAGGCGATGGCTCACATAATCAATGATGGAGGAAATCATGATGAAAAAGGCTTCTGTAAAAACGATTCTTATGGCTCTGGCTCTGGTCTTGGCGCTTTGCACTGCGGCGCTGGCCGAAAGCAAGACCGCCGAGGTGTTCGGCGAACAGTACGGCGAGGAATTCAAGCAGATGATTTTGAACGGCACGCTCATTGAGTCCGGCGAAAGCGTTGAGCTGGGCGACATCGTGTACAACTTGGAGGAAGTCGTGTTTGCGGACGGCACGCTGTACGGCACGGGCATTGTCAGTGTCAAGGAAGGCGCGAACATCGTTCTGATTGCACCGGATCACTCCGTCAATGACCCTGCCGGCTACAAGGTGCATCATGGCGAGGAAGCCCCTGCCGATGCCAAGTCCTATCAGGCGAAGGCCTATGAAACGGCTGCCCGCGTGATGCGCGCCAGCATCATCCCCAACGGCGTTCTCGTGAACGGCGAGCTGGTTTCCGATTCCGTCGGCGTGGACTGGCTGCCCCAGACCGACGGCACCTATCGCTTCATCATCGAAATTTCCAATGAGCAGGGCGACCTTGCGCAGCAGGATGCCTATGAGCTGAGCTTCTATCTGCGGAATGTCGAGCTGGATGACACCGACGGCGAAGCGCCCGACGAAACTTGGGAAACGATGGAAAACTGGACCGTGACCGTTAAATAATGCATGAACAGCTTGCAGGAGCGTCGGCTTGTCCGGCGCTTTTGCGTGTCAAAAAACTGCGTTTTTGACACGCTCCATGCAGGATGAAGTGCTTCATCCTGCATGGCAAGGCTGCGGAAATGATTTTTCTGCGCTGACGCTCCGAAAAATCGCCCCGCCCGACCGGCAAAGCCGGTCGATACGATAAAATATGAAGGGGCTGCCGCCCCTTCATGCATCCCCAAGAATGTCTGCGGACTTTTTCGACAGTCTGGAGCGTCGGCTTGTCCGGCGCTTTTTCATATACGCCGTTCGTCATATGTGTAAAAATTCCGCATGGTATAGATAACGGATTGACAGTTCATGCCCGCTCCTGTAATATGTTTAATGAATGGGCATACAAGCTGAACAGGAGGGATTTGACGATGCAGCGAAAAATGCATTTTGAAAACATACAGGCGGCTCGGCATTGGGGAGCGGCGGCACTGTGCGTCCTGCTGACGGTGGGGCTGATATTCTGCGCCTTTACTGAGGAGCAGAGAAGCCTTGCGGATATTGAGAAGGAGATTACGGCCGAATACGGCTTGTTTGTCTATTGGCCGCCGGAGGCGCGGGCGGAATACAGCGAAGCGGCCGCTTCGGAGGGCAAGACCTGCGAGGACGGAAAACGCTATGTGATGCCGGAGGCTGCTGATTTGACCTATCACGACGCTCTGCGCGCCGCGTACAGGGAGATAGGGCTGGACTGGGACGATTGTCAAATCATGTCCGACCCCTTTTTCAGCGGCGGAGGCATTGTGGAAAACGGCGGCGGCCGTGAATGGCACATTACTTTAACGCCCGTTGTGAACACAGCGAAGGACTGCACCTGCTATTTCGTCCTCGATGCGTCCGCAGGGCGGATATTGACCGCCAATTATCCTGCGAATGCGGCCAAAACCGCGCAGAAGGCGCTGGAGGATTTCAACGCCCTCTACGCGGAGCGGTCAAGCGCGTTTGAGGAGCTTTACGGCACGGAATGGTGGCGCTGGCCGCTCACGGAAAAAGCGGCGTTTTCCAAGCTGGCCGAGGAACTGGGCTGGACCGGAAAGGGCATCATCGGCAGCTACTTGACGTTGGCCGTCCCCGATGAAACCGATTTGACGGAGGCGGAGGCGCTGGCCATTGCCGAAGAGGAATTAAAGAAGCATTTTACCGTCAGCGGCGGCAAAATCATGCTTTCCGATTCCGCCGAAACATTGACCTATGCGTCCGGACTCAGCTTTTCGGTGCAGAGCGATGACAGCGCCGTGCGGGAATATACGGTGGAATTTTATGCCCGCTATGATTCGGACGAGACGGATGGATACAACATTTTCTTGGGCGCGGTGTTCATTTCTTCGCCGTCCGGCGAGGTCTGCCATCAGGAACTGAATGACGAGGACAGCTTGGTTTCCTATGCGGAGGTCACAACGGAAAGCCAGGCCGAGCAGCTTTATCAGCAGTACAGGGACGATGCCTATGCGCTGTACAAGGCGTACGCCGCGCTGGCGGGAACGTCCGACCGATGGACGGATGAGATGCAGACCTGCTTTTATTTAAGCCGTCTGAGCGCAAGCGCCGAGCCCGTGCAGCTTGAAACAGACCCTTCCGGCACGGAATATGCGCAGGCTTGCGGCATGGCGGAAAATTATATGACGAGCAGGGTGGGCGTTCACCATGATGCAAGCGGCGAAGCCGTGCTGACCGTGCTGAGGACCGTCACGCTCTGGCAGCTCGGCGAGGACTTCCAATACTATAAGATTGAGTATGTCGCGCAGACAGAGGACGGCGGCATGTCTGCGGTGATTGACCGCCTTTATATCCTGCGCCCCGATTTGTGCGCTTTCGGCTATGAGTGGCTGTACGGCAATTTTTCGGGACAGATGGTGGAGAAGCGGGACGCGGGCAAGCTGAACGAGGCGCAATTTGCGCAGCTTCAATATCTGCTGGAGTATGGCGATTTTTTCCTCTGGCCGCCGGAAATCAAGGCTTCCTACACGAGCCACTGCAAGCAGTACGGCGCCCTGCCGGAGGACGGCCTTGAATATGTCGAGCCCACGGAGACATACGACGAAAGTCTGTTCGTGGATGCCATCGAAAGTGCCTGCCATACCAGCGGGCTGGAGATGTATTTTGACATCGGCTTCGGCCTTGTGAAGACGGATGCAGGAAATGTCTGGCACATTCGGCTCAAGCCCGCCTCCGAAACGGCGGAGAATGCCGAATGCACCTTTGACTTGGACGAAAAGACCTGTGCGGTTCTTCGGTTCGATGTGCCGGACGGCGCTTTGGAACGCGCATGGGAGGCATGGAAGGCGGATATCACCGATGCGGACACCTCCGCCTGGCAGCTCTTGTCGGCCTTCAATACCCTGTACGGCGTTTATTGGGATTGGCCGCTGGAGGCTCGCGCCCTGTATGCCGAGCGGACGAATGCCGCCGTGGAATTTCCCGATTCGGCGGTGGACGTCATGCCGGAGGAGGACGACATCCCGCAGGATAAAGCCCGCGCCATCGCCGACCAAGCCTTTTCGGAATTTTTCGGCGTAGCGCCGGACGCGCTGACCGTTGCGGGCGTGGAGGCCGGCTGTCGCGTCATTGTGCAGACGGCGTTTCAGGAAATGCCGAAAGACCCCGACACGCGCTTTTATCAGTTCACCTATATCGCCGCCTGTGAGGACGAGAGCCAAACGCAGATATGGCTCGGTGCTGTCGAAATCGCATCGCCCTCCGGCACGGTGCGCTCAAACAGCCTGTCCGCTGAGGACAAGACGGCATTTGAGCAGCGGATGAAGGTGAAGGTGGGCTACCTTCAGACGGAGCGGGAGAAGGGGCTGTGGTGCTATTGGGACTATGCGGACCTCAAAGCCTACGGCGACTATGTGGGGCTTTCGACGGCAGTTATGCGGGAGAACGCGCCGGAAAACGAGCTTCAGCGCGATGCGACCGTGCGGCTTGCGCGGGAATACATTTTGGAGAACGTCGAATATGTCTATCCGCAGGCTTACTACGGCGTAAAAGAACCGGAAAAGCTGACAAAGGAGAGGGTGGACGCGCTCAAGACCTGCGCCGTTTATTATGACGGCGGCGAAGAGACTGCTTCTTTTTGGATGATTTTGCTGTTTGAGGATGAATGGGTCGCCGCCGGTCTGCTGGACACCTTCCAGTTTGAGATCGACGCGGCAACGGGCGACATCATAATGGCAGTAGAGCCGGGTGGGAACGGATGACGGAAAGCAAACGGGGGACACGACACACAAAACAGGGCAGAGTTAGAACAAACTGAGCCTGAAGGCGCTGCGGACGTCTCTGCACGCAGTGCCTTTTTGTATGCTTGAAATGAAAGAATGTGTTTTCGGCTTTTATCAAATATGCTATAATGCCTTTAAAGAAGAGCGGAGGAGGCGAAAAAAAGTGTACAAGATCATGATCGTGGAGGACGATGCGGAGATCGCGCGGGGGATGGGCGCGGTGCTGGGGCGCTGGGGGTATGAAACGGCCTGCATCGGGGATTTTGCGCATGTCGCCGAGGAAATCGGCGCGTATCGGCCGCATCTGGTGCTGATGGATATTTCGCTTCCGCAGTTCAACGGCTATTATTGGTGTCAAAAGCTGCGGGAGGGCTCGCGCATCCCGATTATTTTCGTCTCGTCCCGCAGCGACAGCATGGATGTGGTGATGGCTGTGAGCATGGGCGGGGACGATTACATTCAAAAGCCCTTTGCGCCGGAGGTGCTGGTCGCCAAGGTGCAGGCGATGCTTCGACGCACCTATGACTTTGAACAGGAGCAGGAGGTGCTGATCGGGGCGCTTCGGTATGACGAAAAGGCGGGCTGCCTGACGGCGGGGCAGGAGCGCTTTTTGCTCACGCGCAATGAAAACAGGATTTTGTCCGTCCTGTCCGCCAAGCGCGGCCGCATCGTGTCCAGAGAGGAAATCATGCTGGCGCTGTGGGACAGCGATGAATTTGTGGATGACAATACGCTGACCGTCAACATCAACCGCCTGCGCAAAACGCTGGAAAAGGCGGGCGCGAAGGACGCGATTACGACGCACAAGGGACAGGGGTATCGGCTGAATGCATGAATTGGCGGCGTTTTTGAAGGAGAAAAGGCAGCTCCTTCTGTATTTTGCCCTGAGCAGCGGCATCCTGCTCACGGTGTATCTTTTGGCGGGCTTTCCCGCGTACGGTGTATGGTACGCCGCAGGCTTGCAGGGGTTTATCCTGCTGCTGGTGCTTTTGCCCGCCTATGGGCGGTTTATCAAAAAGCGGAAGGAGCTTCGGGAATTAGAAAATGCTTTGACGGACGGGGAGCGCGTCCTGCCGCCGTGCGATACGCCGCTCGAAGCGGACTATCAGCGTCTTTTGCTGGACGCACGGGCGCAGTATGCGCAGCTAAAGCACAGGGAAGCGCAGGCAAAGAACGATGCGCTGGCATATTATACCTTGTGGGTGCACCAAATCAAAACGCCTATCGCGGCCATGCGCCTGCTCTTGGAGGACGAGGGCGAAATCCGCGGCGGCATCAGGCGGGAACTGTTCAAGGTGGAGCGCTATGCCGACCTTGCGCTTCAGTATGCGCGGATGGATGGGCTGCTGGAGGACGTCGTCATCGAGCCGTGCTCGCTGGAATCGCTGGCACGGGAGAGCGTAAAAAAGTATGCGCTGCTGTTCATTTATCAAAACCTGAGCGTCAGCATCGAGCCGTTTGAGCAGGTCGTGATGAGCGACAAAAAGTGGGTCACCTTTATTTTGGAGCAACTTCTGTCCAACGCGGTCAAATATACCAAGGCGGGCGGCGTGACCATCCGCTTTGTGGACGGCGCGCTTCATGTCATCGATACGGGCGCAGGCATCCGAAAAGAAGATTTGCCCCGCGTGTTCGATAAGGGCTATACAGGCTACAACGGCCGTGCGGACGGCCGCGCCAGCGGCATCGGCCTGTATTTGGCCAAGCGCGTGTGCGATGCGCTGAACATCAAAATTTCCATTGTATCGGAGCTTGGCAGGGGAACGGATGCGGCGCTTCGGTTTCCGAAAACATGACAAAACTGTAAGGATGGCGTAAGCCGGAGCTATGGCAGGAAAGTATGGCGGGCATTACAATACTCCCGTACCCTGAAAGAAACTTGTTGAAAAAGGGAGGATGCTTATGCCGCTTCTTCAGGTCGCTCATGTCAAAAAGGTGTACAACACAAAGCTCGGTCTGGCGCGATGCGTGGCGCTGAACGACGTTTCCTTTTCCGTGGAGCAGGGCGAATTTGTCGCCGTGATGGGCGCGTCCGGCTCAGGGAAGACCACCCTGCTCAATCTGCTGGCCTCGCTGGATAAGCCGACGGAGGGCGAGATCCGGCTGGACGGGTGCTCGTTTGCGGATATTCGGGAAAAGAAGCTCGCCGAGTTCCGCCGCGACAATCTGGGCTTCGTGTTTCAGGATTTTAACCTCTTGGATACCTTCACTTTGCGCGACAACATTTATCTGCCGATTGTCCTGCAGCGGCGGGCTGTGCAGGAGATGGCTGAAAAGCTGCGCCCTATCGCCGCATCGCTGAGCATTGAGACGATTTTGGACAAATATCCCTATGAGGTGTCCGGCGGCGAAAAGCAGCGGGCGGCGATTGCCCGCGCCGTCATCACAAGCCCGAAGCTGCTCTTGGCGGATGAGCCGACCGGCGCGCTTGATTCCCGTTCCTCCCGTGAACTGCTGGAGGCCTTTGAGACGCTGAACGGGCAGGGGCGCACCATCGTCATGGTGACGCACAGCGCGATGGCGGCCAGCTATGCGGGGCGCGTGCTGTTCATTCGGGACGGGAGGATCTTCGCTCAGATTTATCGGGGCGACCAAACGCGGCGGGCGTTCTTTGACAAAATCGTCGGCAATATGGCCGTTTTGACGGACGGGGAGGCGCCCCGTGAATAAAGCGTTTTATGCGCGTCTGGCGGCGCAGAATTTAAAGCGCGGGCGGGATGTGTTCCTGCCGCAGATGATTTCCACCGCCGTTATCGGCGGGACGTTCTTCCTGATGAACGGGTTGTGTATGTCCGAGAGCCTTGAAAACATCCCCTCCGGCAAAACGGCGCAGATGATGTTTTCAATGGGGCAGTGGCTGTTTTCCCTGTTCGCGTTCTTCTTTATGTTCTATATCAACAGCTTTCTTGTCCGCCGCCGGAAAAAGGAATTCGGCCTGTATGCGGTCTTGGGGCTGTCCAAGGGGCAGATTGGCCGCGTGCTGATGCTGGAAAACCTGTTTTCGATGGGGCTGGGGCTTGTCTTCGGCGTTTTGATTGCCCGCGTGTTCGGCCAGCTTCTGTTTATGCTGCTGATGTGCCTGATGCACACGGCGGAGGGCAGCGTCCTGTCCTTCGGCCTTCCGGCTTACCTGACGACGGTTGCGCTGTTTGCCGTGCTGTTCGCCGCCAATGCTGTCTACGGGCAGATCTCCGTGCGTTTGAGCAGCCCGATGGCGCTGCTCAAGAGCGAGAAAAAGGGAGACAGGGA
Organism: bacterium; assembly: GCA_963626285.1. Taxonomy (GTDB): domain Bacteria; phylum Bacillota; class Clostridia; order Christensenellales; family Aristaeellaceae; genus CAVDRM01. The sequence goes on from CAVFWQ010000003.1 coordinate 23,429, forward strand.
CTCTAAGCTGCTGATTCCCGCCGCGATTTTGGGCGCCTTGCTGATGGGCTTCGCCTATTATTGCGTATGGAGCGTGGAAGACAGCGGCACTGCCCTGAGCGCGTTTTTTCCCTTAGCGATGCTGGTCATTTTAGCGACCTATCTTTTGTTTGAGTCGGGCAGTGTGGCTTTCTTAAAGGCACTCAGGAAAAATCAGGCGTTTTACTACAGGACAGAGCATTTCATGACCGTCGGCGGGCTGCTGCACAGGATGCGGCAGAACGCCCGCGGGCTGGCGTCCATCTGCATCCTGTCCACCATGCTGATCGTTACGGTGTCTACCACCCTGTCTTTATATGTGGGGCAGGAGGAAATGCTCCGCGCAACCTATCCCTTTGACGTGCAGATGTACAGAATGCCCGCCGACCGTCTGGATGAGGCGGACAAGGTCATTTCGGAACTGGCGGCCTCCTGCGGGCTGACCGTCACGGCGGATGCGGGCAAGCTGGTGCCGTATGACGAGAGCCGATGGAACGATCTATCCGGCTATGAGGAAAACGTCGTTCTGCCTGATACAAAGGTCGTTGTGCTGGATCACATCATTGCGATGGAAAGCGACGCGACCGGCGGGCAGGCGCGGCTGATGTTTGACATACAGGGAGATACCTTCCTTTGCGCCGGATACCTGAACACGCTTCAAGAGGTGATTTGGGAGCGGTTTCCCGTGGATTACAGCAACATATCGGATATTTTCAATGCCCGCATCGACGGCTACGGGATGTACGGCGGGCTTTTGTTCCTCGGCGTGTTCTTCGGCATCCTCTTCCTTGCGGTAACGGTGCTGATCATCTATTTCAAGCAGGTCACGGAGGGCTATGAGGACAAGGAAAGGTTTGACATTCTGCAGCGGGTCGGCATGGATGAAGGACAGGTCAAGGCCACCATCAATCGTCAGGTGCTGTGGGTATTCTTCGCGCCCGTGCTGATGACGCTCGTCCATATGGTCTTTGCCAGCCGCATCATCACGCGGATGCTGAACGCCTTCCGCTTAGGCAACTGGCCGCTCGTGCTAACCTGCATCGGCGGGACATTCGCCCTGTATACGCTCATTTATCTTGCCGTGTATCGCCTGACCGCAAGGGTGTACTTCAGAATCGTCAGGCGGGGTTAAAACGGAGCGGAGCAAAAAAACGCGAAACTGCCAATGCATGAAGCGGAATTTGCCATGACTCGCTTCGTGTTGATTGACCGCAGCATCAAAAAACCCCGAAGCACACAGCTTCGGGGTTTTTTGAGCAATCAGCCGGATGTCATGTTGACCTTCTCCAGCAACTCGTCAAAGCTCATTTTTTCGCAGGCGCGGGGGGTGACGCAGCCAAGGAGGGCGTCGCGGCGGCAGATGCTGCGGTAGTCGCAGGTGCGGCAGGGCGAATCCTCCGGCGCGGCCTCCAAGGGGGAGGCGGCGGTGTTGCCGGATGCGATGCTTTCCGCCAGCGTGACCGCTGTTTTTTTTGCGTGCAAAATCAGCCCGCGCATCTGCTCCAGGGTGGCCAACTGCTTGTTTTTCGCAAATTCGCCGTCCTTGGTCAGGAGTTTTTGCATGGACAGGGGCGGGTCTCCCGAATCCATCAGGCGGATGATGCTCACATCCCGCAGGGTCACGCCTGTCAGGGACAGCGCCTGCGCCAGCTTTTGCTCAATGTCCGCCTGTTGACCTGGGTCTGGCAGCAGCGGGTCGGCCAGATGAAAATAGAACGCGCCCGCGGGCAGAGCGCCGGGCTCTCCCTGAAGCGCCGCCAAAAGGTACATGAGGAGCTGAAGCTGCGTTCCGTAAAACACGCGCTGAGGCGACAGCACCGTGTCCGCCGATTTATAATCCACCACGCGCAGATAAACGCCCTCATCGCCCGCATAGCGGTCAATGCGGTCAATGATGCCGCGCACCAATACCTGAGAGCCGTCCGAAAGCAGCAGACGGACGGGCGGCAAAGCGCCGTCATCAAAGCCGAAGCGCACCTCGGCATCGGTCGGGCGGAACGCGCTTTGGCGGGCGGTCAGCGTGAATGTCCATGCGACACGGCGAAGAAGACGCCGATAGCGGTCGCTCGCCCGCTTCACCCGTGCGGAATCCTTCATTCGGTCGCCCAAAAGTTGCTCCATGACGGGCTGAGCGGCCTTGTCCATCAGCGCATCGCAGGTCTTTTTGCTGATGCCCGGCCATTCGGGGACGGACGGCAGAAGGCTCGTGAAGCCCTCCAGCGCCGCATGATAGAACGAGCCGGTGTCCTGCGGACGCACAGCCCAGTCCCCGCGCTCCACGGGCTTCAGGCCGTAGCGGACAAAGTGCTTGAACGGGCAGACGGCGTAGGTTTCCAAGCGGTTGATGCTCAGGATACGCTCCAAGAAAAGCCGGTGCGTCACATTGGGGGGCAGCGGAGCGCTCGGCTTCGGCGGCTCAAACGCCAGCAAGAGCGCCCGTGCGCTCTGCTCGTCATGCTCGCACAGATAGTGCCACGCGCCGCGCCACATATCCGGCAAATCGCCGAATCTTAAATACGCGCCCAGCCCCTCCAGCGCCGCGTTTTTAGAAAGCGGCAGGCTGGGTCCTTGCGCGGCCGTCACGCCGCCCTCCTCAATCAGCGCGGGCAGACAGAGCCGCACCTGCCGAAGCAGCATATGGGGACGAAGCGCCGTTCCGTCCTGCAAGGCCTGCGCATGGCTGATGTACAGCGCCTGAGAGGGCGATGTGAATGCCTTATATACATCCAAGCGGGATAAAAGCTCGCGCCCGTCCGCGTCTAAGGACAGGTAGGTCTTCATCGCCCGCTGCACATCCTGCGTCTCGTCTGCGCTCAAAAGCCCGTTATCGGAGACGGAAAAAGCGCCGTCGTTCAGCCCCATGACGAACACGACCTTGGGGTGGGTCAGTGCCACATTGCCCACCATGCCGCACACGGCACTGCCCGCGTCCTGCGGCAGGGCGGACAATTCGGTCTGCTCCAGCCCCGCCTGCAGCCAATCGGCGGCCACACTGCCCGTCAGCTCCGCGCCGGACAGCAGCTCGTGCATCTGATCCAGCAGCTCCATCAGCGTCTTCCACACCTGCCGAAGCTGCGCCGCCTCGGTACTCATATACTTTTGCTCCAAGGCGTCCGCATCCCTTTGCAGATGCTCATAGGCGCCCGTGTCCGTCAGCAGATGCATGATGGCGTCCAGCGCCTCATCCGCATTTTGGGCATTCTTCAGCTCGTCCCGAAGCAGGATGAGCGGTGCCATCATGCGTTTCCGTGCCTCCTCCAGCGCCTCGCCCTCGCTGCCGCCGCGGGTGAAGGGACGGGTGAAGAGGGTAAAGCGGATGCCGTAGGCTAAAATGTAATTCTCCATGCGGAAGCATTCGTCCTCGGTGAGCGGGAGATAGCCCGTCCGAACGGCTTCCAAAATGTCTTCGGCGCGGAAATCAGAGGCAGCGGCACGGAGCGCCGACAGCAGGAAAGCAGCCGCGCCCAAACGCGCCGCACAGACCTTCCGCGCCAGATAATGCGGGATTCGGTAGCCCGTCAGTACCGCGTCCAAGGTCGAAAAATAGCGTTCCTCGCTGCAGCAAAGCACCTGCATGGCGGAAAACGGAACACCTGCCTGATTTTTCAGCAGCATTTCACGGGCGACAAAGTGCGCCTCGGCAAACGGTGTAGGTGCTGCGTAGAGGCGCACGGCGGCGGTTGCGCCCGTATACGGTGTCGGTCCGGCGCACAGCAGCCCCTTTTCCAGCGCCTGAATATCAGGCGGCGCGTTCAGCGCCCCGCGATGGATTTCGCGCTTCAGGGGGATATCGGCGGCGCGAAGCAGGGCTTCAAAGCGCTCGACACTCTCCGTCACGGGCGAAAACGCTTCATCAGCGGGGTCGTCATATAAAAAGACGTGCAGCGATTCAACAATATCGGCGCAGGCGCACAGAAGCCGCGCCATCTGCCCGGTCAATACATCAAAACCGTACACCAAGAGGCGCGTTCCTCGCATCAGCTCGGCCTCCCGCACCCGCGCATTCAGCACAGCCTGCACATCCTCGCCGTCCACAAATTTGTCGGTAAGCATGGAGGCGTAGGTCTCGTAAATCAGCGCCAAATCGGAAATCTTTTCCTTCTGCGCACCCTCCGGCAGGCCGTCCGCATAGACCCGAAGATTTTCCGGCGTGATGAGCGCCCGCTTGAGATCGGCGATAAGCGCCCCCATCCTGTCCGCAAAACCCTGCCTGTCCGCCGCGCTTTCATAATAGGAAAGCCCGGCTTTGCAGCGAAGCAGCGCACCGGCAACGGCCATCGCCTTGCCGCGGGCATCAATGCGCACCCGCGCATCCTCGCCGACCTGCGCAAATACCCGCTGCATCAGCCGCCCAGGCGACATGACGTCCAAGTCAAAAAAGCCGGGAACGCGCAACGCCTCCATGAGGTCGCGCTCGGCCTGCAAAGTATCATGCTGCGGAACGAGCATCAGCGTCCGCACACCGCTTTTTTTCGCCTGCTCCGCCAATTCTGCCGCCTTGTCCCAAAGTCGGCCGGCGCGTCCCAAATGCAAAACGACCATGTGTGCGTCACCTCATCATTTTCTGCGGCTATTATATCATGCTTTTCATCATTTGGACAATACGGAATGACAAACAAAAAGGCATCCGCAGAGGCTGCCGAGCCCGATGTCCGCTTCTACGAAGCAGCATCAGCTGAATCATATCAAAAAGCTCCGTTGTTTCGATGCGGCAACGGAGCTTTTGATATGCGGCGCTTTCTTCAGCCGAACAGTGGTGAAAGAGTTGAATAATCGGCTCTTAGCATCATTGCGTCAGTTGACCTGATAAATGCCTTGAGGCAGGCAGCGGCGAATCATCGTGACCATTTCCTCGCTCGGCTCGATGATGATGATGCGCTTGCTGCCGTCCTTTTCAAAGTAGAAATAGAAAAGGTCGGCGTCGCGGTTGACGAACCAGTTATTGCGCTTGACATTGGGGGTGTTGATATAGCGGTTGAATGAGCCGGAGGCGACCTTTCCGCAGGCGGTGATGTTTTTGAGCGTCATGGTGCCCAGATTCTTGCGCTTTTTGTTGTTGAAGACCTGCGCAAAGTCCATGACCCCGTTGGTGAAGGTGTATTCGTACTCCGTGCGGATGGTGTCCTTTTTAAGCCAAAGCAGCACGGCCACGCCGCCGAAGAGCAGCATTTCCACGACCGACAGAAGCAGCTCCAGCCCAAAGCCGTACTGCGAATACACATAAATCAACCCCTGAAGCTGCATAACGGCAATCAGGGCGCTTAAAACCATGACCACCCACGCAAGCCCCAGCAGAACGGACTGACCGGTGGTATTCCGTTTCGTTGCCACTTCTTCCATAAACTGGTCCATCATTGAAAATCAAGCCTCCTTACATGATGCAAAGATTTATGCAAACACAATGAGCGTCATCACCAAGCCGACCAGCACGCCGCCGAGCACCTCTAGGGGGGAATGACCGACCAGCTCCTTGAGCTTTTCGTCCGTCAGCGGCTTGCCCTCCATGAACAGTTCGCGCAGGATCTGGTTGATGACCTTGCTCTGCCGCCCCGTCTCATAGCGCACACCCATCGCATCATAGATGACGATGACCATCAGCGCAAAGGTGATGGCAAACATGGTCGTGCCGAAGCCCTCCTGAAGCCCCGTGCCGAGCGCCAGGGAAAGCACAAATGCCGAATGCGAACTGGGCATGCCGCCCATGCCGAAGCAGCGGTGCCAGTCCATCTTTTTTTCAATCATCCATGAAATCAGAAATTTGAGAAACTGCGCCACCAGCCAGCTTAAGGCACAGGCGACCAGCACGCGGTTTTCAAGAATCGTTGACGGATCCAAGACTTTCTCGTCTCCTTAATCACTTATTGCTCAGGCCGCAGCACAGATGAAGCGGCCTGCCGAATTGTCGGGCGATGCCCAATCATTGTACACGCGCAAGGGCATCCCGCGCCAGGGTCTGCAAAAATTCCGCCTTTTTTCCGAACGGCGACAGGGCGCCGCACGCCTCCTTGGTGAGCCGCTCCGCATCTGCGCGGGATTGGTCAATGCCGAAGAGCGCGGGCCAAGTCAGCTTGCCCTCCGCCGCATCCTTGCCCGTGTGCTTGCCAAGCGCCGCCGCGTCGCCGATGACATCAAGCAAATCATCCGTGATTTGGAAGGCGACGCCCATTTTTTCTCCGTAGGCGCGGCCTGCGGCGCACTGCGCCTCGTCTGCGCCCGCTAAAATCAGCCCGGCCTCCACGGGCGCCGCCAGCAGACAGGCTGTTTTTTTGGCATGGATGGTGCTCACCAGCTCCGGCGTCGGCGTTTCGCCCTCGCGGGTGACGTCCAGTGTCTGTCCGGCAATCATCCCCAGAACGCCCGCTCTCCGCGCAATGACGCGCATGGCCTGAAGCGCCTTGTGGTGACCGGAGGCAAGCATGGTTTCAAACGCCAGACTTTGCAGGGCATCGCCCGCCAAAATCGCAATGGCCTCGCCGTAGACGATATGGTTGGTCGGCCTGCCGCGCCGCAGGGTGTCATTGTCCATTGCGGGCAGGTCATCGTGAATCAGGGAATAGGTGTGGATCATTTCAAGGGACACGGCAAAGCGGAGCGCCTCATCGTCATAGGGCGCAAGCAGCTCGTGCGATGCCAAGAGCATCACGGGGCGCAGACGCTTGCCGCCTGCCAGCAGGGAATAGCGCATCGCGCCGCGCAGGGGCTCCGGCACATCGTCCGGCACGCAGGCCTTCAATGCGTCCTCCACGGCTGCGCGATAGGCGTTCATCCGCTCGTTCATGGTGCGTCCTCCATCGGCTCAGGCCGCCCGCCCTTTAATTCCAGCATTTTCTTTTCGGCGGTGTCCAATTCGGCGCTCAGCTCCCGCGACAGGGCAATGCCCCGCTCATAGCTTTCCAGGGACTGCTGCAGGGTCATGCCGCCGTCCTCCATTTGGCTGACCAGCGCTTCCAGCGCGCTGAGCTTTTCTTCAAACGTCATGTTTCCGCTCAAACGGATCGCCCCTTTCTGCGGACAGGGTATGGACGCGCACGCGGCCGTCCTTCAAAAGCAGGGTCATGTCGGGCCGTACTCCGCCGATGCCCGTGACCGCCTCGCCGTCCGCCAGCACCACGGAATAGCCGCGTTCCAGCACAGCGGCAGGGCCGAGCGCCTGCAAGCGGTCATGCAGAGCCGGCACACGCGCCCTGAGCGCGGACAGCGCCTTGTCCATTGCCGCGTCCAGACGTTTCATGCACAGCTCGTTGGCTGCCTTCATTTTTTGCAGCAGCGTCAGCGGATGACACAGTGCCAGCCTTTTTTCCAGCGAGTTCAGCGCGGCACGGCGCGTGACGACCGCATCATAGGCCGCCTTGAACACCCGCGCCTCCATTTCGCCCACGGTGTTTTGAAGCGCCGAGCGCTCCTGCACCGCAAGCTCTGCCGCGGCGCTGGGCGTGGCCGCCCGCACATCGGCGGCAAAATCGGACAGGGTGACGTCCACCTCGTGGCCGACGGCGGAAATGATTGGCACGGGACAGGCGGCCACGGCGCGGACGACGATCTCCTCATTGAACGCCCATAGATCCTCGATGGAGCCCCCGCCGCGCCCGATGATGATGACATCGACATCGGGTATTCGCGCAAGGTCGCGGATGCCCTGCGCGACATCCTCCGCCGCGCCGTCGCCCTGCACCCTGGCGGGACGAAGAAGGAGCTGAACGGAAGGATTGCGCCGTCCGGCGACCCGCGCAATATCATGGATGACAGCACCCGTCCGCGCCGTCACGATGCCGACCATGCGCGGGAGCAGGGGAAGCGGACGCTTCCTGGAGGCGTCGAAGAGTCCTTCGGCCAGCAGCCTTTTTTTGAGCGCTTCAAACCGCAAATGCAGCTCGCCTATGCCCTCCTGCGTCATGCGGACGGCATAGAACTGGTAGGTGCCGGAGGCGACATAGACGGAGACGCTGCCGCGCAGCACCACGCGCATCCCGTCCTCCGGCCGGAAGGTCACGGAAACGGTGCTTTGCCGGAACATCACGCATTGAATGCGGCTCTGCTCGTCCTTGAGCGAAAAATAATAGTGTCCGGTCACATGGCATTTGAAATTGCTGATTTCGCCCCGCAGCTCGATGTCCTGCAAAATGGGATCACCCGCCAAGGAACGGCGCACATAGTCGTTCAGATCCGTGACCGTCAGCCGCCAGCTCACAGCCGCGCCTCGGCCAAACCGACGGTGTTTCGCATCAGCATGGCAATGGTCATTTTCCCGACGCCGCCGGGTACGGGCGTGATGAAGCCGGCTTTTTCGGATACCGCGTTAAAGTCCACGTCGCCGACGATTTTTCCGTTTACACGGTTGATGCCGACATCAACGACGGCCGCGCCCTCCTTCACCATGTCGGCGGTGACAAAGCGCGGCTTGCCGACAGCGGATACTAGGATGTCCGCCTGCCCGGTGATGGCGGGCAGATTTTCCGTGCGGCTGTGGCAGACGGTCACGGTGCAGTTTTCGTAAAGGAGCAAAAGCGCGGTGGGCTTGCCGACGATGTTGGAGCGGCCGATGATCACGGCGTGCTTTCCGGCCAGCGGAACGCCGCCCGACTTCAGCATATAGAGAATGCCCGCCGGCGTGCAGGGCTGAACGCCGGAAACACCCGTCAGGAGCCGTCCTGCATTCATCAGGTGGAAGCCGTCCGCGTCCTTGTCGGGGCGAATCATCTGAAGCGCAGCCGCCTCGTTCAGGTGCTTGGGCAGGGGAAGCTGCAATAAAATGCCGTCAATTTTGTCGTCCGCATTGAGCAGACGAAGCTGCTCCTCAAGCTCTTCCTGCGTCGCTTCCTTCGGCAAAAGCACGGTGCGTGAAAAAATGCCCAAGCTTTCGCACGCCTTTGACTTGGAGCGCACATAGGTCTGGCTGGCAGGGTCATCGCCCACCAGAATGACGGCCAGACCGGGCGTGATGCGCCGCGCCTTCAGCGCATCCACACGGACAAGCACCTCGTTCATGACCTGCTGCGCCATCGCTTTTCCGTCTAAAATCACTGCCATGCTCCTGTCATCCTTTCCGCGCCGAGCAGCGCCACGCCCACTGCGTTATCACCGGACAGCTCAGGCCGCCCGAAATGCAGGGAAAGCCCCAGCCGGCGTTTTTCGTTTCGCTCCGTCAGCATTTGCCTCAGCCGCGCCGAGGAAATGACCCCGCCGGCCAACAGCACGTTCTTTTCGCCCGTCGCGTCCGCCGCCGCGCATAAAAGGCGCAGGACGGAGCGGCAAAGCACGCTGTAAACCTCTGCGGCTATCTCGCCGCCGGACAAACGTCTCTCCTCAATCAGCCGCATCAGGGCAGCCTCTGCGCCCGATAAATGGCAGGAGAGGCCGTCCATCGAGACGGGAACCAGCGCCCTGTCCCGATGCCCCGCTGCCAAACGCTCCAATTCCGGCCCTGCCGGAAAGGGAAGACCCAGACGAACACCCACGCGGTCGACCAGCTGCCCTGCGTGCAGGTCTTCGCTGCCCGCCAGCGGCGTTAAGACATCGCCGGCAACATGCAGCACGTCCGTTGTGCCGCCGGACAGGTGCAGCGCCAGATACCGATCGCTCCGAAGTCCAGAATCCACACGCGCTGCGCGCAAATGCCCGCGCTGATGCGTCGTTTGGAAAAGCGGCACACGAAGCGCCGCGGAAAGAGAGCGCGCAGCGCCCAGCCCGACAGAAAAAACGGGCATATAGGAAGCATCGCCATCCACGGGGGAGGCGGACACGCAGACAGCGCCGATCGGTTCATCCGTTAGCCGAAGAAGCTCCTCCAAAAGCGGCGGAAGCTGCTTCATATGCGCAAAAACGGCCTCGCTCTGGCGAAGGCCGCGTTCTCCGCGCTGAACGGGCAAAAGCTGCCGCCTGCCCTCGAAAGCGCCGTCCGAACGGGCGAACGCAACGGAGGTGGTGTAGCAGCTTGTATCAATCCCCAGCGCAATCATGCCTGGGCGTCCTCTTTGGGCTTTTCCTCTTTGGATTTTTCCCCGCCGCGCAGAAGAGCGCCTAAGACGCCGTTGACAAAGCGGCCGCTGTTTTCCGTGGAAAAACGGTTGGCAAGCGCCACGGCCTCGCTGCAAATAACGCTTTCGGGCGAATCCTTGATGTAGGTCAGCTCATAAATCGCAGCGCGCAGGATGCTTAAATCCACCCGCGAAACGCGCTCCAGCGTCCAGCCGACCAGAAGGGCGGAAATCGTCTCGTCCAGCTCGGCGGCCTTTTCATGAACACCGTTCACAATGCTGTCAATAAACGCCTGATCGTTCCCTTCGGGGGTAAACTCAATCAGTTCGCGGAGCGTTTCCTCGCCGCCGTCCCCGCCGAGCATATTTTCATAAACCATCTGCACGGCGGCAGCGCGTGCGCTTCTTCGAGCCATTTTTTCCAACTCCTGTTATACGACGGCACACAAATGCGCTTTTCTTCGCTGCGACCGTATATTTTGCGAATCAGTCTGAAAAGACGCGGACACCCTTCCTTTTTTGAACAGGGAAAGGCTTCCGGCACAGCCTCAATCCTCGGTATCCTTCTTTTCGCCCTCGGCTTCGGGGGAATATTCGGGAGGATAGACGGTCTTTTCGCGGCCGGCCTGTTCGCTGCCGGGGAAATTATTGCTGCGCTGCGGGAAGAGCTTGTTGACGATATTTGCCGCAAACGTCTTCTTGTCCTTTACGCCGCCGATAAACACGCCCAGCAGCATAATGGCAACGACCAGCAGCGTCTTCCAGAAGCCTAACAGCAGGAACAAAATGCCCAGCACCAGACCCGCTACGCCCATCAGCACGGCACACTCCGGCGTGCCGATGGTCAGGCTGCGCCGCAGCTCTTCTTTAAAATCCGGTTTTTTTTCACTCATTGCTCAGACACCTCTTCAGCAGCCGCGTTCTCTTCGGCGGGCTGCGTCTCTTTCGCTTCCTCGTCAGTTTCCTGTTCCTCGGTCACCGGCTCGGCAGGCTCTTCGGGGAACTCGCTGAACAGTCCCTCGGAAATATGGTCCTCTTCCTTTGCCAGCTTTTCCTCAGCTGTTTCCGCATCCTTGGCGGGCGCGGGCGTTTCGGGAGTGCTGACGGGTGCTTCCGGCATGTTGGCGGCGGTCTCCTCGTGACCGAAAATCCGCTGATGCAGGGGCTTCTTGTCCTTTTTTTCCTTGGCGGTGGGAGCAGCCTGCTTCTCGACCAGATAGGGCGAATCGCCGATGCCTGTTTCCGTCGTTTCGACCGATACGCGCACCTCGCGCACCTCAATGCCGGAGGACACCGCCAAGTACTGACGAATCTGCTTTTGCAGGGAGGCAACCGCCAGCGGGATGGAAATGTTGTTTGCCAACGAAATGCGCAGGTCAATGGTCACGCCGTCCCGCGCGGTTTGGATGGTCATGGCGGACAAGCGCATTTCCTCGTGCATATCCACGCATTTTTTGACAAGATTTTCAATGGCCTTGATTGCAATGCGCAGTTCGCCGTTGTCCGTCTGCTGCACGACAAAGCCCTTGCGGTTGTCCCGCAGCTTGGACGGCAGCAGGAAAAAGTAGATGGCGCACAGCACAAGCACCACGCCGATGGCAATCATGCCCAGCCGCGCCCATGAAAAGAAGCTCCCGCTCATGCTGTCTGTCAGCATGCTCGGCTGACGGATGCTCAGCAAAACCAGCCCGATGCCGACTGCCAGAACGAACAGCGCACATAAAAGCAGCAGCAGACGATCCTTTAATTTCAGCTTCATGACGGCCTCCTTCATCGTTATTAAGCGGTTGCACGACATTTGTGATCCTGCGGTTCAAAGCGGCGCTTTACTGCTCCTCCGCTTCGATTTCAGCTTCCTCGGCAGCGATTTCCTCGGCCACGGTCGCGTTTTCCGGCTCGGACGCATCGGACGCGGGCGCTTCCTCTGCCGTGTCTTCAACGATTTCGGCAGCTTCGCTGGCTTCCTCGGCAGCCTCGCCGTCCTTAGGCGCTTCCCCGGCAGGCGCTTCCTCGGCTTCCGCATTCGGCGCTTCGGCGGGCTTTTCCGCATCCTCCGCCTTCGGGGCTTCGGCAGGGGCGTCCTCCGTCTTCTCGGTCTTGGCCGCATTCGGCGCTTCGAGAACGGCGGTGTGCGCGGCCTCCAAACCGGCCTTTGTCGCCTTCTTTTCCTTTTCGAAGCTCACGCCCTGCACATGAACATCCACGCGCACGACGTGAAGGCCGGTCATGGTCTCGATGGCCTTGCGGACATTCTCCTGCACCTCGGACGCGACCTTCTGAATGGGCTGACCGTATTCGATGATGGCATAAATATCCACAGACGCTTCTTCTGTGCCGATTTCTACGCGCACACCGCGGGTGATGTTGCGGTTGCGACCGATGATATCGCTGATGCCGCCGCTGGTACACATTCCGGCGAGCCCATCGACCTCGTTCGCGGCCACGCCTGCGATGATTGCAATGACCTCGTTCGCATAGGTGATGGTACCGCCGTTCTGCAAATCGACATCCGCATTCACGGGAAGATTGTCCTTCTTGGTGGCGGGCATAATCAGAGCACCTCCTTTACAGGTTCATAAGATAGTATATCAAATAATATGCGGAGTGTCAAAAAGTTTTGGCACTTCTTCAAATTCAAAATCCGTCAAAATGCGGAATTTATTTTGTCAAAACATCCGTCAGGGCGTCAGACGATTCGGCCCTCTGAACAGGAACATGACTTCCTTGATGCTGATGCCCAGCAGCAGCATGGTCAGGCGGTCAACGCCCAGCCCGAAGCCGCCGTGCGGCGGGCAGCCGTAGCGGAAGAATTCAAGGTAGAACTTGACGTCCTCGCCCAGCCCCTTTTCCTCGGCCTGCGCGCGGAGACGGTCATAGCGGTGCTCACGCTGCGCACCGGTGGTGATTTCCGTGCCGCGCCAGATAAGGTCGTAGCCCTGCGGCATGCCGTTCTCGTCGCGCATATGATAGAAGGCGCGCTTTTCGGGGCCGTAGTCCGTGACGAACAGAAATTCATGGCCGAATTTGTCCATCGACAGCTTGGCGCAGAGATGCTCCGCCTCGGTGGTCAGGTCGTTCTTTTCGCTGTCGGGGCAGGTGTAGCCGTAGCGCTCCTCCAATTCCCGATAGACGTCGCACAGCTTCATCTCCGGGAAGGGCAGAGACGGCACAACGGTTTCGAGGCCGTACAGCTCCTTGATTTGATCGCCGTACTTGTCCTTCACCTGTTTGAGCGCATATCGGAGCAGCTCGGCTTCCATGGCCATGACATCGCGGAAGGAATCGATGGCGCTCATTTCAAGGTCAAAGCCGGTGAACTCGGTCGTGTGCTTGTTGGTGTAGGATTTTTCGGCGCGGAACACGGGGCCGACCTCAAAAATGCGGTCGAAGCCTGCGGCCATCGCCATCTGCTTATAGAACTGCGGGCTCTGCGCCAGATACGCCTTGCGGTCAAAATACTTGACCTCGAAAACATCCGCGCCGGATTCGCTCGCCGCGCCGATCAGCTTCGGCGAGTGGATCTCCATAAAGCCATTATCCAAAAGGAAGGAACGCATCGCGCCGACCAGCTCGGTCTGCACTTTAAAAATCAGGGTGTTCCTGTCGCTGCGCAAATCGACCCAGCGATAGTCCAGGCGGCTGTCAATGGCGGCATCCTTGGAGATGGGCAGGGGTTCTGCGACAGACTCTATCTGCATCTTTTCGGGCAGCATTTCAATGCCGCCCATCTTCACAAAGCTGTTTTCGACTGCCATGCCCTCCGCCGTAATGACGGATTCCACGGTGAGCTGCTCCACCAGCGCGGCGATTTCGGGATTTTTCTCTTTTTCAATCGTGAGCTGGAGACGGCCGGTGTGGTCGCGCAAAACCAGAAACGCCATCGTCCGCTTGTTGCGGATGTTTTCGACAAAACCCTGTACCTTGTTGACTTCGCCGTGCTTCAAATCGGCGATGAGCGTGCGTTCCATGATGGTATACTTCCTTTCGTATCGCATTGCAAATTGCGGATGAGAGAGGCTTTTTGAAAAAGCCCCTCCGCAAAAATCATAACAGCTTTAAAATTTCCTCTGCGGCATCGGCGATGGGCAGTTCGCGTTCCTCGCGGGTGGCCATGTTACGCGTTTTGACCGTGCCGCGCTCGTATTCATCGCCGCCGACAATGGCGACCAGCTTCACGCCGAGCTTGTCCGCGTACTTGAACTGCGCCTTGAGGCTGCGCCCGGCAAGGTCGCAGTCCGCTTTTATGCCCGCGGCGCGGAGCTTCTGCGTCAGCACAAAGGCTTTTTCAGCCATGTCTGCGCCTAAATTCGCAACGTAAACATCCGTTACGGACGGCGCGGCGGGCAGAAGATTTTGGCTTCTCAGCTCCATGAGGATGCGCTCCAGGCCGATGCCGAAGCCCGCGGCAGGGGTCGCAGGACCGCCAAGCTCCTCGACCAAATTGTCGTACCGCCCGCCGCCGCAGAGCGCCAGCCCTTCGCGGCCGGACTGCATGATAATCTCAAACACGGTCTTGGTGTAATAATCCAGACCGCGCACGATGTGCGGGTCAACGGCGAAGGGGATGCCCTGCGCGGTCAGGAGAGACTGCAGACGGCGGAAGTGTTCGCGGCATTCGTCGCATAAGCAGTCCAGAATGGAGGGCGCGTCCCGCACAATCGCCTTGCACTTTTCTTCCTTGCAGTCCAGAATGCGCAGGGGATTTTTTTCAAAGCGCTCCCGACAGGTCGGGCACATATCATGAATGCGTTCACCCAGATAATTTTTCAGCGCTTCGTGGTACTTCGGACGGCATTCCCCGCACCCGATGGAGTTTAAGTGGACGGTCAGGTTTTTCAGCCCCAAATCGGTGAGCAGCGTCATCAGCGCGTTGATAAGCTCCGCCTCCACGGTCGGCTCTTTACCGCCAAAGCACTCCATGCCGAACTGATGATGCTCCCGCAACCGCCCCGCCTGCGGATTTTCATAGCGGAAGATCGGCGCGTTCAGATAGTACGCTTTGCAGGGCAGAGCGTCTGCGTACAAGCGGCCTTCAATGAAGGCGCGGACGGCCCCCGCCGTCCCCTCAGGCTTGAGGGTGACGGAGCGCTCTCCCTTGTCCTTGAAGGTGTACATCTCCTTTTGAACGATGTCGGTCGTGCCGCCGACCCCGCGCAGGAACAGCTCGGTGTGTTCAAACACGGGCGTGCGTATCTCCCGATACCCCCACAGCGCGGCCAGCGCACGCATTTTCTCCTCCACATACTGCCACTGATACGCATCGGCGGGCAGCATATCACGGGTGCCTTTGGGCGCCTGCGTCAGCATTCCTTTTTCCTCCCTTTTTATACAGCAGTCAGGCTCTGAATGGCCGTTTTTAAAAAAACAGCCCCACGCCGGAAAAACACGGATGCGTCTTTCCTGCCGCATGGGACGAAGCGAGCTTCGCGGTGCCACCCAGCTTGCGCAGATCCGAAGGCCGCGCCACTTTCCTTCTTTAACGCAGAAATACGCCGCATTTTCATGCGGACGGCTCAGGGCTGTCCCGCCGGACGAGCTGCTGCGCGGCTTGCACCCTCCCGCGCTCGCTTCAAGCGTTCATCGGCTCCGGCTTCTTCCCGTCATCGCCACGTTTACGCGCCAATTATAAAGGAATAAACAGGGCTTTGTCAAGAAAGACGGCTTATGAAAAAGAACCCCCGATAAACTTTTCCGCCGTTTTCTGACAGATTTTGCCAAACGGATGCAAAAAACGAACAAATTCGGCAATCTGCGTTTCTATTTTCGCGCATTAAGGCGAACGTTTTGCCGCTGCCGGACGGCGAAAGAAGTCTTTTCATGCTTTACTTCTTTCCGGTGAAGGTGTATAATAAGGGCGCTAAGGGTCTGACGCGCTGCTCTGCGCGGCAGTCAAAAAACGGCGGGAGAATGTCCTGCCGCCTATGCAGAATAGAAAAGGAGAGAATGAAAAGCATGAGCGTCAAAAAGATGTGGATTCTTCTTCTCGCCGTGGTTCTCGTTGCTGCGATCGCCTTGGGCGTTGTGGTGTCCAAGAAGAACAGTCTGCAGAACGAACTGACCGAGATGAACGACAAGGTCGCCGCGCTGACCGCGCAGGTCGATGCGGCCGCGGCCGACAGCGAGGCTGCTGCTGCCGCCGCCAAGGAAGAAGCGGAGACCGCTGCGAAGGCCGAACTGGAAGCGGTTCAGAATGAGCTGGACACTGCCAAGAGCGATCTGGAAGCTGTCAAGGCCGAGCTGGAGACCGTCAAGGCCGAGCTGGATGCTGTTAAGGCAGAGGCCGAGTCCGCCGCCAATGCCGCCGTCGTCGCGGAAGAGCCCGAAGCCACCGAAGCGCCCGTGGAAGAAGTAAAGGCTGAAGAACCCGAAGCCACCGAAGCCCCTGCGGAAGAAGCAAAGGCTGAAGAGCCCGAAGCCGAAGCGACTCCCGAAGCGGCCGCCGAGCCGACTGCCGAGCCCGCTCCCACCGAGGACCCCGCCGCTGTCGCGCTGGCTGAAGCCAAGAAGTCCGGCAAGATCATCGTCACCCTCTGGCACTCCTTCACCAAGGGGCAGCTGGATATGATGAACACCATCGCCGCTGAGTTCAACGCCCAGAGCGATAAGTATTATGTCAACGCCCAGTACCAGCCCAGCAGCGGCCTGACCACCAAGGTCATGAATGCCGTTCTGGCCGGTGAAGGCCCCGACCTGTTCTTCAACTACGCCTCCGAAGCCGCCAACTATGTTGACCCCGAAGATGAGGACAACACGCTGGTGGTTGACCTTGCGCAGTACATCTACGACGAAGAAATCGGCATTGCCGACTTTGACAACGCCGTGGAGAGCGTCATCGTGGAAGAGGCCAAGTCCTTCGCGGACGGCAAGATGCACATCCTGCCCCTCGTCCGCACCGGTCCTATCTTCTACTACAACAAGACCATCTTTGACGAACTTGACCTGTCCGTGCCCACCACTTGGGAAGATTTGGCCGAGGCTGCCAAGACCATCCGGGAAAAGAAGGGCATCTACGGTTTCGCTGCCGACTCTCTGACCGATATGATGCAGGCGCTGATCATGCAGCACGGCTCTGAGTACATCGACATGGAAACCAAGACCGCCAAGATCGACAACGAAATCACCGTGAACGCCGTCAAGTGGTACGGCGAGCAGGTGAAGGCCGGCTACTTTATGGCAGCCCCGACCTCTGGCTGGTACTCCAACGACATGAACAACCAGACCGTGGCCTGCTACATCGGCTCCTGCGCCGGCATCCCCTACCTCTACGCCGAAGAAAACGGCTGGGAGCTGGGCGTCGCCGCCACCCCCGTTTGGTCCGATGCGACCAGCAACTGGTATCCCGCTTGGGACCGCGGCTTCATGATGTTCAAGTCCAACGACGAGCAGCAGCTCGGCGCTTATGAATTCCTCAAGTTCTTCGCCGCCCCCGAACAGAACATCCGCTGGTGCCAGGCCGTTATCTGCCTGAGCCCGTTCAAGGCAACGCAGGCGCTGCCCGAATACACCAAGCTGATCGAGGACAACCCCGCGCTGCAGGCGCTGTCCAAATGCCTGCCCAACGCCGGCTTCCTGCCCAACATCAAGGGTGCTTCCACCGTCCGTGACGAGCTGCAGTCCATGGCGAAAATGGCCGGCGACGAAAGCAACACCCAGACCGTGGAGGAAATGGTGGCTGCCGCCGAAATCACCTGCAACGAAGCGCTGCAGGCCGAATAAGCAAGGCGCGCTCATCTGAGCAATATAAGAAGGCCCGCCCCGTGCGGGTCTTCTTTTTTCAGCGTATTCTATCAAATGAAATCCCAGCGCCGTTTGCGAAGCGGCGCGGGGAGGCGTTGTTTTTTGATTGAATCAGCAGTAAAATTCCATCGGATAGGTCAGATACTCGTTCGGCGCAAGCTGATCGGCGGTCACATAGCCGGCGGGCGCGTTGATGAGGCTGGGCAGACGGTTGACGACGGTCGCGCAGGTATGCTCGACGGTCGCGGGCTTGACGACGTGGAATTCGGTGTCCGGCTCGCCGGAGATCTTCCAATCGCACATATCGCCGTCTTCGGGACCATAGACCTTGCCGATGGTCTCCTCTTCCACGGTGATGCCCTGCATGGTCTCGATGGTCACGACGGCGGACATGCCGATGCAGCGGCCGGCCTCGATGGTCTTACCGAGGGTGGAGGAATAGATGTCATGGTCGATGATGCAGGGAACGTGCTTCTGGGAAATGGACTTGATGGTCAGCCCCAGCTTATTGCAGATGGCTTCGCTGGCGTTCCACGCATAGGACGGCTCGAACTCGGTGGGATGGGCGATTTTCTGCTCAAACTCCTCGGCGGTCAGGTCGCAGCCGTGGGCATTGGCCAGCGCCAAGCCGTACTCATCCACATTGTAGCTGTATGCGCCCTTGATTTTGGTGATCTTGTGGCAGCCGCCGGCGACCAGCGCGACCATGTTGATCCAGAAAATGTCCTGCATGCCGCTGCCGGTGATGGTGCAGCCTGTTTCCTTGGCCATTGCGTCCAGCTTGTTGATTTGGGCGGCCGAAGTCGTCCACGGATAGATGGCTTCCTCGCAGGTAGTGATGACGTTGATGCCGCGTGCCACGCACTTTTCAACGTGGTCATAGATATCGCCGATGAAGCTGAACAGGGTGACGATGGCGACGTCCGCGTCGCATTCGTCCAGCACCTTGTCCGCGTCCTTGGAGATGATGACACCGGTCTTCACACCGAGATTCGCAAAATCGCCCACATCCTGCCCTACGACATCGGGATTCACATCGATTGCGCCGACGATCTGAGCGCCATGCTCATGCAGATAGCGCAGGATATACTTGCTCATTTTGCCGCAGCCATACTGTACAACCTTGATCTTGTCCATCGAAAACATCCTCCTTTACTGTGCGCGATATCCGCTTTTGCGGTCAATCGCTCTTTCCTATATCGATTATAGACCCTCCTGCAGGATGAGAGTCAAGCCCCTTTGCGGATTTCGTCTTCATTTCCTCGCTTTATTGAAATTGGACAGGCACTTGCAACCGCAGAAACATGCTGCGTCGGTCGCTGTCGAAGACATTGAATTCCGTCAGCACCTCGCATACATAATCGCCGCCGATCGTCCATTTCTGTTCGCGGCAAAAGTTCAGGAGCCGTTTGGCAAAGGGGATTTCGTCATCGTAATTGTCCAGATAAATGCAGGCGTACATGCCGCTGTCCATCACGGTCACGTCCGAAAACTGCTCCCTGTCCCGATGCTCTACAAACACGAAGGTGCTTTGGGGACAGAACTCGCCGCGGGCAAAGCATTCCTTGGAAATGGACGTGCCGATGTTGTAGGAATGCACCTGCGTGAAGCCGCGCTCCGTCAGCGCCTGCCGCAGAACGAGCAACTCCCGCTCATAGGCGCGGATGTCCTGCTCATAAAAGTTGCTCTGACAGGGCAGCCCCCAGATATAGCGGCGATCGATAAATTCCAGGGCAATTGTCCCCTGCGCTGGGCTTTTCCTGTACCGCTCGATGGACGCTATCGCACGCTCCACGGCGTCATGGCGGGAATGCAGCGTACGGAGCTGCTCATGGAGCTGCTCGTTTTTCTGCGCCAGGATGGTCTCGATCAGCGTGATGTCCTCCTTGTGCAGCACATCGCCGATTTCCGCAAGGCTCATGCCCAGCTCCTTCATATACGCTATCATATCCAGCCGCGCATTCTGCGCGATGTCGTAATAGCGGTAGCCCGTCTGCGGGTCGCGAAAGCGCGGCGTCAGCAGTCCCAGCTCGTCATACAGCCGCAGCGTCGCTACCGTCAGATGATTTGATTTTGCCATTTTCCCGATAGGCACCAATCCGTCGTCCATTGTTCTTCCTCCCGCTTTTCGCGTTTTTCCGCTTTTTTCGTCCAAAACTCTCATCCTGAGATAGACTTTATCACAATTTTCCGTTTCTGTAAAGGGCATCAAAAAAGACCGCCTTATTTTAAGGCAGTCTCCATTATAAATGAAGCCTTTATTTGACAGCGGCGGGCTGAATTTCGCCGGCCTTCGTCAAGGCGATTTTCGTGATGACAGGGCCGACCAGCTCATAGACGAGCGTGGCAGCCAGCACGATGGCGTTGACCTTGGCGCCGAACTGCGGGAACTGTGCGCCGGTCAGCGTCGCCATGCCGATGGCAACGCCCGCCTGCGGCAGCAGCGTCAAGCCCAGATATTTTCGCACATTGCTGTCCGCATGGACGAAGGTCGCGCCCATGAGCGCGCCCGACCATTTGCCCAGGGAGCGCAGGACAATGTACAGAACGCCCAGCAGCCCGACGGACGGCAGCACGGCCAAGTCAAGGTCAGCGCCGGAAATGACGAAGAACAGCAGGAAAAGAGGCGGCGTAAAGCGGTCTGTCTGCTCCAGAATGACGGCTTGTTGGCCGGACAGGTTGACCATCGCCGCGCCAATCATCATGCAGACCAGCAGGGACGAAAAGCCCAGCACATCGCACAGACCGACACCGATGAACACGGAGGCGATGGCCAGCGCCAGCTTGTTTCCGCGGGAGCGGAAGAAGCGGGCGGCAATGGTCAGAAAAAGCCCCAGCACGCCGCCCAGGAGCAGCGAGCCGACGATTTCATACAGCGGCTTGAGGAGCATCGTCCGCACGGTGATTTCACCGCCCAGCAGCCCCGCCGCAACAGCGGAGGAGATGGAGTACACCATCAGGCCAAGCGCATCATCCATGGCGACCACGGGCAGCAGGATTTCCGTGACAGAACCCTTTGCCTTGTACTGCCTGACCACCATCAGCGTGGCGGCGGGGGCTGTCGCCAAGGCAATCGCGCCCAGCATCAGGGACATCGGCACATCAAAGCCCAGCGCGATCAGCCCGATATCCACCAGCACGGCCGTGGTCATGCCCTGAAAAAACGTGATGGTCAGCGGCGCTTTGCCGATTCTTTTGAGCGTGGAAAGCCGGAACTCTCCGCCGATGGAAAAGGCGATGAAGCCGAGCGCCGCAGAGGAGATGATGGAAAAGCTCTCGACCTGCTTCCGGCTGATAAGCCCCAGGACGCTTGGGCCGATCAAAAGACCGGCGACCAGAAAGGCCGTCACATTCGGTAATTTGGCTGCCCTTGCTCCGCGGCTGACCAGCAGGCCGGCCGCCATCAGTATGCCTAAAGCGATTAAAGTATTCATTTCTTTTTCTCCAGCCCTTCCGCAAAGAGTACGGGCGTGGAGAACATGATGCCGGAATCCGGCGTGTCCAGACCGCCTGTGACCTCATTGACGATGCGGCGCATCACATCCGCCTGCTCGTCATGAAGAACGGCGAAGATCGTTCGGCTCTCGCGCCGCTCAGGATTGAGCAGGCTGCGGAGCGCGCCGAACATCGGCATATCATCATCCATCAGGATACGCGCCATTCCGCGGCTTTCCAGCACGGTGGCGCTTTTGATGCCGCTGTCGCTCATTTTGGCCAGCAGCGGATCCAGATATTCCAAGCGGTTTAATACCAGCACAAAGGCTTGCATGGTTCCCAATGCTCCCTTCCGAAATGTTCAAACGGCATTATAGTCTTGCAGGCTCAAAAGAGCAAGAGGGGAAATTATCTTTGGCAAAATATTTGTCTTTTCATGAAGAAGCCGTGTGTCAGGCTGCTCCTGAACACACGGCTGGCGGCGTTATCTTTTTTTGTTTCGGTTTGCAAGCAAAATCAGGCGCAAAAGCTGCAAAACAGACGAAATGAGCGAGGCCACATAGGTCATGGCGGCGGCGGTCAGCACGCGCTTGACGCCCGGCGCTTCATCGGCGGTGACGTAGCCGCCCGCCGTCAGGTGCGTCAGGGCGCGGCGGCTGGCATCCAGCTCCACGGGCAGGGTCACCAGCGAAAACAGCACGACCAGGCCGAACAGCACAATGCCGATGAACAGCAGCGGCTCAAAGGAAAAAATCAGTCCGCCCAAGAAAATCGGCCAGGCAAGCTGTGAGCCGATGTTCACCACCGGCACAATGGCCGTGCGGAACATGAGCAGAGGATAGCCCTCGGCCTTTTGCAGGGCGTGTCCTGCCTCGTGCGCCGCCACGCCCAGCGCCGCGACGCTGTCCGAATCATACACGCTGTCCGAGAGGCGGAGCGTTTCCGTCTTGGGGTCGTAGTGATCCGTCAGCGTGCCGGAGGTGCGCTCCACGCGCACGCCCATGCCGCCGTTCTTCTGCATCAGCTCAGCCGCCACCTTGCAGGCAGGCCAGCCCAAGCGCGTGCGCACCTTGCTGTATTTGGCAAACGCGGATTTGACCCACACCTGCGCGCCCAGCCCCAGCGCAAGCCCTATCAGCACCAGAACATATGTCCAATCGTAATATCCGTAATACATAAACGATGCTCCTTTGAAAAGATATTTGCGGAAAACAGTGAAATCTTTATTCCTCAAGCGTTACGCGGAAGGCCGGATTTTCCTCCGCCCTGTCCCGAAGCATTTCGCACAGCGTATCGCCGTAGCTGCCCAGCGCCGTGCGCATTTCATCGCAGAAGCGGATTTCCAGCCATAATCCCTGCTGCTCGGATAAGCAATCCGCCAAGGCATCCAGATTGCGTCCGTAATAGTCGGGCAGCCGCAGCGCCTCGGAAAACGCATCATGCAGCGCCGCCCGCGTCTTGATCATCCGTCCGTCCAGCATGACCACGCGCCATTTTTCACTCATCGAAGCGAACCTCCTCAAAGGATGCATAGTGGTCGTCCGTGTAGTAAATCAGCCCGTCGGATGAAAACACGATGCGCTTGCCGTTGCGTTTGCCTCCGTCATAGTCAATGTCGCATTCCGTCCATGTGCGCCCCTTGGCTGAGGGCAGCAGCCCCTCATAGTTGCCGAAGCGGTCGCCGCCGATGCTTTTGCCCGGCGCGACATCCCAAAGGTTGCCCTTCGAGGACACCCAGCCCAGCGCCTGCGCCTCTTTTTTGGTGATGTAGTTGGGCGGCAGCTCGCCGAACCGATGGATGTAGCAGGCGACATGCTCCTTGTCCGCATAGCTTTCGCCCTTCCGAACGAAGGATTCCTCAGCCTGCGGCGCATCGGCCGCCTGAAGATTTTTTTCCTGCGTGGCCGCGGCGCAGCCCGTCAGCACGGCGGCCAGCATAACGGCCGTCAGCAGGAAAAGCAAACGCCTGAATGTGGTTTTAAGTTCCCGTTTCTTCATGGTCAGCTTCCTCTTTCTTGCTTTCTCTGCCGTCCAAGACGCGCACGGCGCCGGCTTCCTTTTCCTCCAGCCCCGCAATGTTCTCAAACAGCCCCGTTCGCTTTTCATCCTCGCCGACGGCGGAATAATACAGCCCCAGCACACGGCAGTCATAGTCGCCCCAATCACAGACATCGTAACGCCCCGACTGCTGGGATGCGTGCTTTTTGAAGGCTCTTTGGGCAACGCTCAGGCTCGTTTCTCCGTCAAATGATTCGAGCGGCACGCTCCAGTCCATCACCAGCGGATTATCGCCGTAAAGATGCAGATACAGCTTCTGCACCTGCCACGGCTGCTCGGCAGCGGCGGCCTTGTCCACTGCCTCGATGCAAAGCTGCGCCAGCGCCATGTGCGCCCCGTGCCCGTATTCGCCCTTTCTGTCCTGCGTGACGACCACCTTGGGCTGAAGGCTTTCATATAAGTCCGTCACATACTGCAGCGCCTTTTTCTTGCCGCCCCAAGAGGCATAGACCTCCTGCTTGCTGAGAAAAGGAATATCCTCGAACGGGCCGAATATCGGCGCGTTCTTCATTCCGCACAGCCACAGCGCGTCCAGAAGCTCGCTCTTTCGGTAGGAATAGCGCGGCGCCATCGACACCACCTGCACGGAAAAGCCGAGCTCCGTATTATAGGTGGGAATCAGTCCGCCAAACCACAGGAGCTCATCGTCCGGGTGCGTCGCCATCACCAGCAGATCCGCCTTTTCCAGCGGCGGCTCAAACTGATTGACCCATGCGGGCAGGTCGCCGGCGGTAAAAATGTGCAGCTCGCTGACCGCCAGCCAGCCCTTTTCCGAATAAAGCCGAAATTTTTTGCTGCCGCCCAAGCGGATGAGCTGATTGTTCACCCTGTATTCGGGCTCCGGCAGGGTGCGCCACGCATCATTTTCATACACCTGCGCCGACCAGAGCGTGAGCTTTTTCGCAAAGGAGGCATACAGATATTCCGCCTCTGTCTCGGTCGTGATTTCCAGCCATGCGCCCTCTTTGCTGCTTTGCCAGATGGTTTGATAGCTGCCGTCCGTCAAATACCGGAATTGCTTGCCGCCTTTGGGGGAGCGGAAGACCGCCTCCGAGGTGATCTCAGCCGCGTCCTCCGCCCATGCGACAATCGGCAGAAGAAGCAGCAGGAGAAGGAGAAAGAGCCGCTTTTTCCTCATCGCCTGATCCCGCCTTTATCGTTTATTGTAAAGACGCCCGTGTTGAAGGAATCCTCATCCCGCCGGATTTTAGGGGCGTCCGTCGGATGGTCATGCGCCTTTTCTGCGCGGTTCGGCCGCATTCGGAGCGCGTGTCCGGCTGACTGTTCAAGAAATGTCACAATGGCTTGCATATTTCATCTCCCCGCAGGACTTATGCCCTGCCGTATAGATATTTTGACGGCATGGCATTCTTTTCCTGTTTTGATAAAAAATTTTTACAGAACCGTCTGACATTTTGCGCTTCATTCCCCGCCCATGATATCGGCTTGTGTTTTGACTGGGTTTGCGGTATACTGTATACGGCAGATTTCAGCCGCAGGAAGGATGGTAGGCGCGTGCTGTCAAGTATTATTTCGCAGCTTCAGCAGGACCCCGCCGCTTATTTGAGCAAGCTGTGTTTTATGATTCCCGCCGTTTTGCTGGCGCTGACATGCCATGAGGTCGCGCACGGGTATGTGGCGCTGCGCTGCGGCGACCCGACTGCCAAAATGATGGGGCGGCTTTCGTTTAATCCGCTGCATCACTTGGATCCCCTGGGTACGCTCTGCATGGTGTTTTTAGGTTTCGGCTGGGCAAAGCCCGTACCGGTCAATCCCCGCAATTTCAGGCACTATGTACGGGATGATTTTTTCGTGTCCGTCGCGGGCATCACGGTCAACCTGATGTTGTTCCTGCTGTCCACGCTGCTGATGGCGGCGGTCAACCAAATCATGTTTGCGCCTGAATTTCTCGAATATTATGGCGCTTCATCGTTTTTGTCCGTCAAGGCCAACTACTTCTGGGGCGTCTATACCGGCTCAAAGGACTTTTTTGATGCGCTGGTCGAAGCCGGCGCGTTCCGTGTGCCTTTTCTGTTTTATGTGCAGCGCTTTTTGATGATTTTTTCCGTTCTGAATCTGTGCCTTGCCATTTTCAACCTTATCCCCATCCCGCCGCTGGACGGCTATCATCTGGTCAATGATGTGCTGCTGAAAGGCCGCCTGCAGCTCAATCGGCAGACCTTCTGGCTTTGCCAAATCGGGCTTATCGCCTTGTGCTTCGGCACAAATGTTTTGGACAATTTTCTCTCTTCGGCGGTAGAAGCGGTGCAGAGCGGGCTGGTCGCCGCGCTGACAAAGCTGCTTGGGATCGGGTGAGCGCATGGCGTTTTCATTGCATTTGAACCAGTTTGACGGGCCGCTTGATATGCTGCTGTTTTTGATCGGCAAGGCGAAGGTGGACATCAAGGACATCTTCGTCTCCGAAGTCACGCAGCAGTACATTGACTTTGTCCGCAATGCCCCCGACCTTGACATGGACGATGCAAGCGGTTTCCTGCAGATGGCGGCGACGCTGCTGGAGATCAAGAGCCGCTCCCTCCTGCCCAGAGAGCCGAAAGAGGGCGAAGCGGAGGAGGAAGACCCGGAGCAGGCGCTCATTCGGCAGCTTGAGGAATATCAGGCGCTCAAGGCCGTAACGGGCGATATGCAGCAGTTTGAGCGGGCGGCAGCCGAAATGTTCAATAAGCTGCCGGAGGAATATCCCCTGCCTCCGCCTGCTTTTGAGCTGGAAAACCTCACCTTGGAGGGGTTGACCGCCGCCTTTGCGCGGCTGCTGGCGCGTACCCCGCAGGAGGAAGTGGAGGACAGGCGCGTCATCGAACGGCGCATCGTGCGGGACGAATATTCCGTGCCGATGTGCATGGCGAATATCTTAAAAAAGGTGCGGCACGAGCCTGTGCCGTTTCTTGAAATCATGAGCGAAGAGCCGTCGCGGGACGAGGTCGTCACCACCTTTTTGGCGCTGCTGGAGCTGCTGAAGCTGGGACGCGCCCGCGCCGTGCAGACGGATACCTACGGAGAGATACTCATTTCCGCCCGTGCGCCGGAGGAACGTGACAAGGAAGAGCGTGCGGCGGAGGAACAGGAGCAGAACGAGCGCTAATGGATGCAAAGGAAATGCAGGCGGCCATTGAAGCCATTTTATTTGTGACGGGCGAGCCGGTGACGGTGAACGACTTGGCGCGGGCGCTGGAGACCGCGCCGGAAAGCATGGACGGTATCCTTTCCGACATGGAAAACGATATGCGTGCCGAGCGCCGCGGGCTGATGCTCAAGCGCTTCGGGCAGCACGTTCAGCTTGCGACGCGAGCGGAATTGGCGCCGTTTGTCGAGCGGCTTTTGCAGCCGGTGCAGAAGCAGTCCCTGTCCCAGTCCGCTTTGGAGACGCTGGCGGTCATCGCCTACCGCCAGCCCGTGACGAAGCTGGACATCGAGGCGGTACGCGGCGTGAAGTGTGATTATTCCGTGCAGTCGCTCCTTAACAAGGGGCTGATTGCCGATTTGGGGCGCAAGGAGGTCGTCGGACGGCCGATTCTATACGGCACAACGGACGCCTTCCTGTCGCATTTCGGCCTTCGCTCCTTGGATGAGCTGCCCGTTCCGCCCGCGCCGGAGGGGGAGCCGGAGCAGCAGAGGATGGATTTGGGCGAACCGATGACGCCGTGAATATTGACAAACCCTGCTCTGTGATATAAGATATGGCAACCCCGTTTTTACCTGTCGAATGATTGAGGATGAACCGCAACGACAAGGAGGTCTTTCCGATGGCGCACTATTATCAGGAGCCGAGCCACACCTTCAGTGAATACCTGCTGATTCCCGGCTACACGGACGAACACTGCATCCCGTCCAATGTATCGCTGCGCACAGCGCTGACCAAATACAGAAAAGGCGAGGAAGAGCCGGCTATCTCGCTGAATATCCCGCTGGTAAGCGCCATTATGCAGTCCGTTTCGGACGATAAATTAGCCATCGCCTTGGCCAAGGAAGGCGGCCTTTCCTTTATATACGGTGCGCAGTCCATCGAATCCGAGGCCGCTATGGTGGCGCGGGTCAAAAATTATAAGGCGGGCTTTGTCGTTTCCGCCAGCAACCTGACCCCGCAGAACACCTTGGCGGATGTTTTGGAATTGAAGGCGCGGAACGGTTTTTCCACCGTTGCCATCACCGAGGACGGCACGGCGACGGGCAGGCTGCTGGGCATCGTTTCCAGCCGCGATTACCGCGTCAGCCGCATGAGCCCCAACGACAAGGTGGAGACCTTCATGACCCCGCTGAAGAAGCTGATTACAGCCCCGGCGGAGACCACCCTGAAGGCCGCGAACGACATCATTTGGGAGCATAAGCTCAATTCCCTGCCCATCGTGGACAAGGACGGGCGGCTCATGTATTTCGTCTTCCGCAAGGACTATGCCTCGCACAAGGAAAACCCGCTGGAGCTGCTGGATGCCAAGAAGCGCTTCTTGGTCGGCGCGGGCATCAATTCCCGCGACTACGAGGAGCGCATTCCTGCGCTGCTGGAAGCGGGCGCCGACGTTCTGTGCATCGACTCCTCCGAGGGCTATACCTGCTGGCAGGAAAAGACCATCCGCTGGGTGCGCGAAAAGTACGGCGACAGTGTGAAAATCGGCGCCGGCAATGTGGTGGACAGGGACGGCTTCCTGTTCTTGGCCAAGGCCGGCGCGGACTTCGTGAAAATCGGCATCGGCGGCGGCTCAATCTGCATCACCCGCGAGACCAAGGGCATCGGCCGCGGGCAGGCGACGGCGGTCATCGAAGTGTCTGCGGCGCGGGACGAATACTTCCGCGAGACGGGCATCTACATCCCCATCTGCTCGGACGGCGGCATCGTGCATGACTACCACATGACCTTGGCGCTGGCCATGGGCGCGGACTTCCTTATGCTGGGGCGCTATTTCGCCCGCTTTGACGAAAGCCCGACCGACAAGGTGATGATAAACGGCGTATACATGAAAGAATATTGGGGCGAAGGTTCAAACCGCGCCCGCAACTGGCAGCGCTACGATTTGGGCGGCGCGACCAAGCTGTCCTTTGAGGAGGGCGTGGATTCCTATGTCACCTATGCGGGCGCTCTGCATGACAATGTGGAGATAAGTCTTTACAAGGTAAAAAGCACCATGTGCAATGTGGGCGTGACCAATTTGGAGGATTTACGCGCGCAGGCGCGGCTGACGCTGGTGTCGTCCACCTCCATCGTTGAGGGTGGCTATCACGATGTCACGCTGAGGTCTTCCCAGCAGATAAAATAACGGCGGCGCACTTTTGGAAAAGGTTCGATACGGGGTTTTCAATTTGCGTATTTTTCGATGAAGGCTCCAAAATCCGCCGGAAACAAAAACGCTTTCCGAATCGGGAACGATTCTTATAGGCAGGGAGTTTTTCCTCTTTCATATATTCTTTGAGATTTTCGGTACTTGAACGGAGCCGTTTTTCGTAAGGCGGCTCCGTTTTTCAAAAGAAAGGACGGTGCGCGGCATGACGCTCATGCAGCTTTTGGAGCAATTAAAAAATGACAGGGCGTTCATGGAAAACGTGAGCGCATGGCGGACGATACCCGCCCGTCCCGCACGGTACGCGCCGTTCCCAAGCAGCTTGGACAGGCGCATTGTCCCCGCGCTTGCCCGGCACGGCATTCACGAAATGTATACGCATCAGGCGTGGTGCTTTGAGGAGATAACGCAGGGCATGGATATCTGCGTGGTCACGCCGACCGCCTCCGGCAAAACGCTGTGCTACAACCTGCCCGTGTTGAACGAAATTCTCAAAAATCCCGATGCCCGGGCGCTCTATCTGTTCCCGACCAAGGCGCTGTCCGCCGACCAGGTGAGCGAATTATATGAGCTGATTGAGCTTATCGGCGCGGACATCAAAACCTACACCTATGACGGCGATACGCCGGGCGCGGCGCGCCGCGCCGTGCGGCAGGCCGGTCATGTGGTGGTCACCAACCCCGATATGCTGCACAGCGGCATCCTGCCGCACCACACCAAGTGGGTGAAGCTCTTTGAAAATCTGCGCTTTATCGTCATTGACGAGATCCACACCTACCGCGGCGTGTTCGGCAGCAATCTGGCGAATGTGCTTCGGCGGCTGCTGCGCCTGTGCGCCTTTTACGGCAGCCATCCGCAGTTCATTCTCTGCTCCGCCACCATCAAAAACCCCGATGAGCTGGCGCGGACGCTGATTGGCCGCCCCGTCACCGTGATTGACGAAAACGGCGCGCCCTCCGGCGAACGCCATGTGATATTCTATAATCCTCCGGTCGTCAATCGGCAGCTCGGCATCCGCAAAAGCGTACTGTCAGAGACCCGCGCCATTTCGTCTCTGCTGGTTCAAAACGGCATTCAGACCATCGTGTTCGGCAAGAGCCGTTTGCAGGTGGAGGTGCTGACGCGGCAGCTCAAAGAATTAGTCAAAGACCCGCTGGGGCAGTCCGGCAGCGTGCGCGGCTATCGCGGGGGCTATCTGCCCAGCGAGCGGCGCGAGATAGAACAGGGGCTTCGGGCAGGCAGGATCGACGCTGTCGTTTCCACCAACGCGTTGGAATTAGGTATTGATATAGGCGCGCTGGAGGCCTGCGTTCTCTGCGGCTATCCCGGCACGATTGCCAGTACATGGCAGCAGGCGGGACGCGCCGGACGGCGGCACGGTGTCAGCCTGACCGTGCTGGTCGCCTCATCGAATGCGCTTGACCAGTTCATCGTCTCTCATCCAGACTATTTTTTCGGGCAAAGCCCCGAAAATGCCCTGCTCAACCCCGACAACCTCTATATTCTGCTCAACCACCTCAAGTGCGCCGCCTATGAGCTGCCGTTCAGGGAGGGCGAGCGCTTCGGCAATGCAGCCGGAACACAGGAAATGCTGGACTATCTCTGCGATGCGGATATCCTGCGCTTTGTGGGCGGCACCTACCACTGGATGGCCGAGGAGTTTCCGGCGGGCGAAATCTCCCTGCGCACCGCCATGACGGAAAATTTTCTCATCATGGACATCACCGACCCCGACCGTATCCGCATGGTCGGCGAGATGGATCGTTTCACCGCGCCCATGCTCCTGCACGAAAACGCCGTTTATATGCACGAGGGCACGACCTATCAGGTGGAAAAGCTGGACTTTGACGCCTGCAAAGCCTTCATCCGCAAGGTCAATGTGGACTATTACACGGACGCAGATCTGAATGTTTCGCTGAGTCTTCTGGACGTGACCGAGGAAAAGGAAAACGCGGCCTTGGGCGAAATCAAGGTGACGGCGCTGGTGCGGATGTTCAAAAAAATGCGCTTTGAGAACAATGAAAATGTGGGCTTCGGCCCCGTCATGCTGCCGGAAACGGAGATGCACACCACGGCAGTCTGGTGGACGCTGCCGGACGGCATCACGAGCCGGTACGGGCGGGATGATTTGCAGAACGGGATGCTGGGGCTGGCAAACCTCCTGCGCATTGCCGCCCCGCTCAACCTCATGTGTTCTCCGCGGGACATTGCCGTATGCTATCAGGTCAAATGTCCGTTCACCGATAAGCCGACCCTGATTTTATATGACAACTGTCCGGGCGGCGTTGGGCTGGCGGAGAAGGCCTTCCGAATGCGCGATATTCTGCTGCACGAGGCGCTGACGCTGGTCAAGGGCTGCGCCTGCGAAAACGGCTGCCCCTCCTGTGTCGGACCCGTGGGCGAAATCGGCTTGACCGGCAAGCAAATGGCAGCTTCTTTGATAGGAGAGATGCTCAAATGACCATTCATGAAATGGTGAAAATGCAGCGGGAGGCGTATGCATCCGCTCCGCCTCCCACCTACAGGGAGCGCATGGCGGCGCTGTGTGCGCTGCGGACGGCCATCGAAAAAAACGAGGCCGCCGTGCTGGATGCGCTCAAGAAGGACTTGAACAAGACGGCGCATGAGGCGTACATGACCGAAATCGGCATGGTGCTGTCGGAAATCACGGACGCGCAGCGGCATTTGAAGCGCTGGATGCGCCCGATGCGCAAAGCCCCGTCCGTCGGACAGATTCCCGCTCAGGCAAGGATGTACAAAGAGCCCTACGGCGTGGTGCTTATCATGGCGCCGTGGAATTATCCGTTTCAGCTCTCCCTATCGCCGCTGGTCGGCGCGCTGGCGGCGGGCAACCGCTGCATCGTCAAGCCCAGCAACTATGCGCCGGAGACCGCCTCGATCCTGTCGAAAATCATAACGGAAGCGTTTGAACCCTCGCTCGTGTCCGTTGTGCTGGGCGGCCGCGCCGAAAACAGCAGCCTCTTGGACGAAAAATTTGATTATATTTTCTTTACGGGCGGCGTGACGGTCGGCCGCCTGGTGCTGGAAAAGGCCGCGCAGCATGTGACGCCCGTTACCTTGGAACTGGGCGGCAAAAGCCCCGTTATCGTGGAGAAAACGGCGGACATCGCCCTGGCCGCCAAGCGCATCGCCTTCGGTAAATGCCTGAACAGCGGACAGACCTGCGTTGCGCCGGACTATTGTCTGGCAGACGAAAGCATCAAGGACGAGCTTTTGAAGGCGCTGGCCGCGCAGATGCGGGAAATGTTCGGCGATGCGCTGCATAACGATGCATGGCCGCGCATGGTGAACGAAAAGCACTATCGGCGCGTGCTGGGGCTGATTGAGAATCAAACCGTTTATTACGGCGGTCACGGCGCGGACGGGCGCATTGAGCCGACTGTTTTGACGGACGTATCGCCGGATTCTCCCGTTATGCGGGAGGAGATTTTCGGTCCTGTCCTGCCCGTCCTGACCTATACGAGCCTCGACCAAGCCGTGCGTTTCATCCGTGAGCGCGAAAAGCCGCTTGCGCTGTACCTGTTCACGAAGGATAAGGCCGTGCAGGAAAAGATCCTGTCCGATGTGTCCTTCGGCGGCGGCTGCATCAATGATACCATCATCCACCTTGCTTCGTCGGGAGTTCCCTTCGGCGGGGTCGGGCAGAGCGGCATGGGGCGGTATCACGGTAAATCTTCCTTTGACACCTTCACGCACGAAAAAACGGTCGTCAAAAAATGCGGCGCGTTCTGTATGCCGCTGATGTACCCGCCGTTCACGGAGCAGAAGCTGAACTTATTAAAAAAGGTTTTGAAATAATACGATTTTTCCTCTGAAGCATAGACAAAAATCACCTGAAGATGTTATGATGCGCAGGGGGAAAAGTATCATGCAGAGGTGAGAAGATGCCCAGCCTTCAGGCGTATGACAGAACGCTGGATTATTCCTACGCGCCGGGAATGTTCCCGTCGATGGAGGCGCTGCTGCACGCGCCCGGCAGGGTGCGCCGCCTGCTTTTGTCTTCCCGTGCCGAGGGGACGGAGGGGGCGCAGAAGCTGCGGGCGCTGTGTGAGAAGCAGCACATCCGTGTGGAAATCGCGGACAAGGCGCTTTCCCGCCTGTCCGCCAAGGAAAACTGCTTTGCCGCCGCCGTGTTTGAAAAGGAACAGTCCCGCTTGCGGGCAGGCGCACACATCGTGCTGCACCATCCGGCAGACACGGGCAACCTTGGCACGATTCTGCGCACGGCGCTCGGCATGGGCTACTTGGACATTGCGGTCATCCGTCCGGCGGCGGATGTGTTTGACCCGCACGTCGTCCGTGCCTCGATGGGCGCTCTCTTTTCCCTGCGCATCCGCGAATACGATGATTTTGAGGACTACCGCGCCGAATTTCCCGACCAGGCGATGTTTCCCTTCATGCTGAACGGCTCGACGGATTTGGAAAAGGCCGTACAAACAGCCCGTGCACCGCTGTCCCTGATTTTCGGCAACGAGGGCGCAGGCCTGCCCAAGGAATTTGCTTTGACGGGCTGCCCTGTCCGCATCGCGCACAGTGCCGATATCGACTCCTTAAATCTCTCTGTTGCCGCAGCGATCGGTATGTATAAATTTAGAAAGGCGATGGATTATCATGGATAAAGCATCTGTTCAGCAGGCGCTGCTTGCGGCGCTGGAATGTCTTGCGCCGCATGTGGAAAAAGGCGGTGAAATCGTCCTGGGCTGCTCCACCAGCGAAATTACCGGCGGGCAGATTGGGCATCAGAGCGCGCCGGAGGTGGGCGAATGGGTGGCGGAGGCGATGATCTCCTTCTGCCGGACGCATGGCTTTGCGTCCGTGTTTCAGTGCTGCGAGCATTTGAATCGCGCCCTCGTTATGGAAAAGGATGAGGCGTTGAAGCGCGGCTATACCCGTGTCTGCGCGGTGCCTCAGCCCAAGGCGGGCGGCTCCGTCCCCGCCGCGGCATGGAAGATGCTCTCCTGCCCCGCGCTGGTCATGCACGCTCAGGCCGATGCCGGCCTTGATGTCGGCGATACCTTGATTGGAATGCATCTGCGTCCCGTGGCCGTCCCCCTGCGCGGCGATGTCAGGCAGGTCGGTCACGCCAACCTCGTCATGGCCTATACCCGCCTCCCGTTCATCGGCGGCAGCCGGGCAGTGTATACGCAAACGTAAGCGAAAGGAGAAAGAGCCGTGCAGTACCGCCGCCTTGATTTGTCCGCCGAACCGCGGCACGAGCATTTTGCATATTTCAATTCCATGGCAGACCCTTATGTCGGCCTGACCATGCAGGTGGATATCACTGCGTTTCTTGCCGCCGTCAAAGCATCCGAAAAGCCGTTTTTTCTGAGCTTTCTTTATTGCCTCGGCAGCGCGGCGAATGCCGTTGCGGAGCTGCGTCGCAGGATTGCCGACGGCGGCGTCATCGAATTTGACATCTGCGACGCATCCTATACCGTCATGCGGGAAAACGGCACATACGGCTATGGCCGCGCGGCCTTCGACATGCCGTTTGAAGACTATCTCGCCGCGGCCGTGCCGCAGCATGAGCAGGCCAAGGCACACGCAACGATTGCAATGGATGAGGATGAGCCGAGCTTTCTTTTCGTTTCCTCCGTGCCCTGGCTGCATTACACCTCGCTTCGGCAGCCGACACCCGTTCCGGCGGATTCAAACCCGCGCATCACGTTCGGAAAATATGAAACGGAAAACGGGAAAACGCTCATTCCCGTGACGCTGCTGGCGAACCATGCCCTCGTTGACGGCCTGCATATCGCGCAGTTTTATTCCGCGCTCGATGCCCGGCTTGCCGCCGTTACGAAGGTATTGTCGGAACGATAAGTTTATAAAACAAAATCCCACCGCAAGGCTGTCTTGCGGTGGGATTTTGCGTGTATTCTTATACCACTTTTCCGGGATTCAGAATGCCGTTGGGGTCGAAGGCCTGCTTGATGCCGCGCATAAGCCGAAGCTGCGTTTCGCCCAAGCTCTCTGCAAGGAAGGCGCGTTTGGCATGGCCGATGCCATGCTCGCCGGAAACCGCGCCGTTCAGCGCCGTCGCCGCATCGTACAGGGCGTCCATGACCTCGTGTACCCTGTCCTTCCACTCGGCATCGGGCAGGCCGTCCTGACAGGCGTAAATATGCAAATTGCCGTCGCCCGCATGACCGAAGGAGCAGATGCGGACGCCCGTTATCCTGCCGATTTCCACGCTCTTTTTAACGAAGGCGGCAATGCGGTCACGCGGCACGACCACATCACACTCGTCCATGCTCGGCGTGCCGCCCTTGATGGCTTCCAAGAACGCGCCGCGGGCATTCCAGATGCTCTCCTTGCGCTCATCGGTGTCGGCCAGCAGCACATCCTTTGCGCCAAGGCTTAAGCACAGGTCGGTCAGCGCGTCAATGGAGGGCTTCAGCGCGTCCGCGCTCGTGCCGTCCAAGCGCACCAAGAGGTATGCGTCCGCGCTGGTATCGGGGAACTGCTTGCCCAAGTACCTTTCGGCGCTGGCGATGACCTCGCGCTCCATGAACTCGACAGCCGTCGGCTCACACCCGCAGGACAGCACGGCAGGGACGGCCTCGATGCAGGCGTCCAAATCATCAAAGGGAATGAGCAGGCTTAAATTGGTCTTCGGTTCAGGGATGAGCTTGACCGTGAGCTTGGTGAGGAACGCCAGCGTTCCTTCGCTGCCCACCATGAGGTTGATCAGGCTGTAGCCGCTGGAGGTCTTGACATTCTTGCCGCCCAGTTCAATGATGGAGCCGTCCGCCAAGACAACCTCCATGCCCAAGACATAGTTGCGGGTGACGCCGTAACGAACGGCGCGCATACCGCCAGCGTTCGTCATGGCATTTCCGCCCATCGTGGCGGTTTTTTCGCCGGGATCCGGCGGATAGAAAAGCCCCGTGCCTTCGAGCGACTTCGGAAATTCCATCAGCAGAACGCCCGGCTCGACGGTAGCGGTCATGTTCCTGGTATCCACCTCCAGCACCTTTTTCATCTTTTCGGTGGAAAGGACGATGCCGCCGTCGATGGCCACGCAGCCGCCGCACAAGCCCGTGCCTGCGCCGCGGGGGGTCACGGCGATGTTATGCTCGTTGCAATACTTCAGGGTCTTGCTGATTTCCCCGGTCGTCAGCGCCTGAAGCACCGCTTCGGGCAGGAAATGGCCGTACTCGGTCATTTCGTCATGGTCATAGTCGGTCGAAATCGCTTCGCCGCTGAAAACGCGGCCGGGCATCAGCGCCTCAAAGAAGGCAAGATCCCGCTGGTCGACTTTCTTGAACGGCTTCATGTTATCTGCCCTCCTTTTCTGCCTTGAGCTGTGCAATCAGCTCCGGCACGATTTGATACAAATCGCCCACGATGCCGATGTGCGCCACGCTGAAAATCGGCGCATCGGGGTCGCTGTTGATGGCGATGATATGGTCGCTGGCGTTCATGCAGGCGGTGAACTGAATCGCGCCGCTCACGCCGCAGGTGATGATGAGCTTGGGACGCACCGTGCGGCCGGACAGACCGATTTGGCGGGCGTTGGTCGTCCAGCCCTTTTCCACGAGCGGGCGGCTGGTCGCCCAATCGCCGCCCAGCAGGGAGGCCAGTTCCTTGATCATGTCAAGGTCGGCTTCCTTTTGCAGGCCGCGGCCGCCGACCACGAGAATTTCCGCATCGGAAATCGTCTTTCCGGCGGGAACGGGCACGGTCTTCACATGGGTGACGACGGATTCCGCCGCGCTCTTGGGCAGCTTGCGGCTGATGATCTTGCCGTCCGCCTCTTCATTGCGCACGGGCGCATCCATGACCTTATAGCGCACGGTGGCGAACTGCGGGCGCGTGTGGGTGGTGACAATCTGCGCCATGATATTGCCGCCGAAGGCCGGACGAATCTGCACAAGGTCGGTGCTGTCGCGCAGCTCCAGACGGGTGCAGTCGGCGGTCAGGCCGGTATGGAAACGGGTACTCAGGCGCGGCGCAAGGCTGCGGCCGAGGGACGTTGCACCGACCAGCACGACACTGGGCTTGATGAGCTTAATGCAGTCCTCCACGCAGCTTGCGAAGGCATCGGCGCGGAAGAAGCCCAGCTCCGGACTGTCATAAACATAAATTTCGCTGACGCCGTAGTGCCGAAGCTCCTCGGCATAGGCGCTCACGCCGTCGCCGACCAGCACAGTCTTTACCGTGTAGCCGGGGACGGACTTAATCAATTCCTTGGCCTTGCCGATCAGCTCAAGGCTTACGGGATGCAGCCGGCCGCCGGAAACCTCACTGAAGACGAGGATATCATGCCATTTGCTCTTATCGACGCTCTCGACCTTGGTCTCCAGCTTCAAAATAGCCTTTTCGGGACAGTTCTTCACGCAGATTCCGCAGACCTTGCAGGCCGCGTTCAGCTCCGGCTTCCCGTCCTTCATGTCAATCGCCCCAAACGGGCAGTTGCTCGCGCAGAGACCGCAGCCGCTGCATTTGCGCTCCAAAATTGCGATTTGAGCCATCGTTGCCGTCTCCTTTCCTTAAATGAACTTCCACTTTTTGAGGGTATCGTGCAGCCGATTGGCGCTGTCCGCGCCCGTCCATGTTTCCTTTTCCACATCGTTCTGCGGCGGGAAAATTCTCTCTACGGCGGTGGCGCTGCCGGTCAAGCCGTAATGCGACGCATCGGTGTCCAGGAAGCTGTCCAGCCCCTGAATATGGATTTCTTTGTCCGCAATTTCCTTGGCGGTCTTAAGGCTGGGGAGACGGGGCATGAAAATGTCCTGCTCCACCGTGATGAGACACGGGAAGGGCATATGCGCCGTTTCAATCACATCCTGAAGCTGCTGCTCGACGTCAATGCCGTCGCCCTTGACCTCGATGCGGCTGACCCACGCGGCATGGGGAATGCCCATGTATTCGGCAATGGCAGGGCCGACCTGCGCGGTATCGCCGTCCGTCGTCTGCTTGCCGCAGAGAATCAAATCAAAGTCACCGACGCTGCGGATGGCCTGAGACAGGGTGTAGCTGGTCGCCAGCACGTCCGCGCCGCCCAGACGACGGTCGCTGAACACATAGCCGTCGTCCGCGCCCATCATATAGGCTTCCTTTATAATGGCCTGCGCCTGCGGCGGCCCCATCGTGCCGACTGTCACCGTGCCGCCGTTGATTTCGCGCAGACGAAGCGCGGTCTCCAAAGCGTACAGGTCATAGGGATTCATCTTGCTGGCCACGCCGCTGCGCTTGAGAACGCCCGTCTGCTCGTCCACCTGCACCTTGTTCGTGGACGGCACCTGCTTGATGCAAACAAAGATATCCATAATTGCTCCTTTCAAAAATTATCCTATTGCATACGCAATCAATCCGTTCGTATCGGTATATAATATACCAATTCGTCCAAACCATATGGACAGTTCTGCTCTCTGACGGCTGACTGGCATAAAAGCACCCTGCCGAGCCGAAAGTATTGACAGACTAAACACCAGATATTATAACACCAACTTTTTTCGGATACAATTTCAATTTATACGAATTTATTTACATGAATTATGATGAATGTGTAAAAAGACAATGTTTTCGGCTGTATTTCCGTCATTGCTTTTTCTACTGCGACATGATATGCTATCCGTGACGGCTGATTGCGCTTTAAGGAGAGTGTCGCTTTGGAGCATACGGAACGTTTTTCCTGGATGCGGTTTATTCGCTCGGTGGCGGTGATTGCCGTGCCGGTCGCGCTGCAAAATCTGCTGACGACGACGGGCAGCATGGTGGATACGCTGATGATTTCGTCCTTGGGGCAGACGAGCGTCGGTGCGGTCGGGCTGTGCGCCCAGTTTTCATCGCTGTTTTTTTCGGGCTATTGGGGCTTTGTCGGCGGCGGGATGCTGTTTTTCTCCCAGTATTGGGGAAACAAGGACCATGACGGCATCACCCGCTCCTATGGCATCACCATGGCCTTCCTGCTGACGGTGGGGCTGCTGTTCGGGCTGGTATCCACGCTGAAGCCGGAATTTATCATGCGTCTGTACACGGACAAGGAAGAAATTCAAAAAATCGGCGTGGAATATCTGCGCATTGTCGGGCTTTCCTACCCCATTCAGGTCATCGCGGTCGCCATGAGCGCCCTGCTGCGCAGCACGGAGCGGGTGCGCGTGCCGCTCATCGGCTCGGCTGCGGCGCTGGTCACGAACATCACCTTCAATGCGCTGCTGATTTACGGTCATTTAGGGTTTCCCGCGCTCGGTGTGCGCGGCGCGGCGATTGCCACGGTGATGGCCGCCATCGTCAACGTGCTGACCATCGTGCTGGTCTCCAAGGTGAAAAAATACCCGTATCTGCTGGAATTCCGCCGCCATTTCCGCTGGACGAAGGCTGCGGTGCGCGAATATCTGCGCAAGTGCTTCCCCATCATCTGCAATGAGCTGCTCATCGGCGTGGGGCTGATGTGCGTCAATATGGTGCTGGGGCGGCAGTCCGAGAACGCGATTGCGGCAACGGCCGTATTCAGGACGCTGGAGGGCTTCGTCATCGGCTTCTTTACCGGCTTTTCCATCGCTGCGTCCGTGCTGGTCGGAAAGAGCGTCGGCGCCGGCGAATTAAAAGAAGCGTATGAGCGCGCCAAGCGGCTGGTGCTTTTGTGCGGGTCATGCATCCTCGTGGTCTGCTTTGCGCTGGTCGCTTCGCGGCATCTCATCATCAACGCCATGCACCTGTACGGCGAGGCGCACGACATCTGCTCCGGAATGCTCGTCATCTACTGCGCGGCGGCGGTCATCCGCATGTGCAACTGGACGCAGAACGACACCTTCCGCTCCGCGGGCGATGCGACCTTCGGAACGCTGCTGGAAATCACCTTTATGTTCGTCATGGTCGTGCCGTGCGTGTATATCAGCGGCATGGTGCTGAAGCTGCCGTATCTCTTGATTTTCGCCTGCTGCTATATTGATGAGCCGATTCGCGTCTGCCTGATGCTGCGCCATCTCCGCTCCGGCAAATGGATTCGTCCCGTCACGCCGGAGGGCAAAGAGGTACTGCCGAAATTCATGAAGGAACTGCATGAAAAAACATAATTGCAAAGTTGAGCCATTTCTTATATAATAAAGCCATTCCTTAACAGAAAGGATTTTGAAACGATGATGAAGAAGCTGCTGTCTCTCCTGTGCCTGACGGCTCTGCTTTGCGCAGGAGCCTCGGCGGAGCTTGTGCAAAACCAATATCTGGATGCGGCATTTCCCGCGCTGGAAGAGGGAAATCCCTTTGCGGCGCGTTACGAGGAAGCGACGGGCGCGGACATCACGCCCCTGATTTCCATCGGCATTCCCTACACCTTCGGCGGACAGGATGCGCGGTACCTGTTCAAGGTGCGTAAAATTACGCAGGTATCCAAGTACGGCGCGGTGGGGACAAAGTGCGTCTGGGGCTTTGACTGCTCCGGCTTCACCCGCTGGATTCAGCAGCAGGTGGGCGACCCGACGCATCCCTCCCTGTCGCAAATGATTCTCAAGCGCAGCCAATACAAGGCTTACCGCCTGGAGGAGCTTGTGCTGAAGGGCGGCAAGTACACTCCCTCTTATTTTAAGGGCGAGAAGCTGTCCGCCGAGGAAATCGCGGAGCGGCTTCAGGTGGGCGACCTTCTGGCGGCCAAGCACAGCGGGCGGCACGTGCTGATGTACATCGGCACCCTGCGCGACTATGGCTATGACGGGGAAAGCGCGGGCGAGGCCGCGGCGTTTTTGGACTATCCGCTGATGATAAACTGCGGCAACGACCCCAACTATATCACCCGTACGCAGCAGTACATCGACGAAAACGGGCTGGACGCCAAGCCCTCCAAGGGCGGCGTGACCGTGTCCATCGTCGGCATGGCGGAGACGGATGCGCCGCATCTCAATGAAAGCGGCGCGAAGCCCTTCTACTATTATGAATTGGCGGACGGCTATCATATATCTTCTGGCGCACGCCCGCAAACGAGCGTGGCACGGCAAAAGCCGAATAACGGCACGGCAAAAGGAGGCCTTCCTTTTATGAAAATGATGATCGCATCGGACATTCACGGCTCGGCACTGTACTGCAAAAGGCTGCTGGAGCGCTTTGATAGGGAGGGCTGCGAGCGGCTGATTCTGCTGGGCGACCTTTTGTATCACGGCTC
Organism: bacterium; assembly: GCA_963626285.1. Lineage (GTDB taxonomy): Bacteria > Bacillota > Clostridia > Christensenellales > Aristaeellaceae > CAVDRM01. The sequence continues at coordinate 64,063 of CAVFWQ010000003.1, forward strand.
GCGCAATGCCCTGCCGGACGGTTATGACCCGCCACGGGTTGCCGAAATGCTGAATGAGCGGAGGGATAAGCTCCTCTGCGTGCGCGGCAACTGCGATGCGGAGGTTGACCAAATGGTGCTGCACTTTCCCATCGGGGCGGATTATGCCGTGATGCCGCTTGGCAGCCGCCTTCTGTACATGACGCACGGCCATCTGTTTCACGAAGCCGACCCGCTCCCGCTGTCTGACGGCGACATCTATCTTTTCGGCCATATCCATGTCCCCAAATGCGAGGAGAAGGGCGGCGTCATGCGCCTCAATCCCGGCTCTGTGTCCATCCCAAAGGAGGAAAGTCACCGCGGCTGCATGACGCTTGAAAACGGCCTGTTCACTTGGAAAACACTGGAGGGCGAGACCTTTCAGACGTGGCAGGCGTAACGGCTCTTTCGAGCGAAAGCAGAATAAAACGGTCATGCTTTTATTCGTAAAAGACTGAAATGGAAGACAATCGTCCGGAAGCCGGACTTGCCGAAAAATCCAATCCCACAGCGGTGAGAAAGCAGGAGCGTGATAAACCGAAACCAACGGAGGTGATTATTTGCGAACATATGAAAATAAGGAAGAACTCAAAACCGAAATCAAGAAAGCATTTGAGAAATATATTTCGGAATTTGACGATATTCCGGAAGCCTTAAAGGATAAGATGGTTGATGGCGTTGACAGAACGCCGGCGGAAAACCTTGCGTATCAGGTGGGCTGGACGAACTTATTGCTTCAATGGGAAGAAGATGAACGAAAGGGGCTTCCGGTCAAGACGCCGTCGGATGAATTCAAATGGAATCAGCTCGGTGCATTATATCAGCGGTTCACGGATACCTACGCTCATTTATCGCTCCAAGCGTTAAAAGCCAAATTAAATGCAAATATCAATTCCGTCTGTGCAATGATTGATTCCCTCAGTGAGGAAGAATTATTTCAGCCGCACATGAGAAAATGGGCGGATGAAGCGACTAAAACAGCGGTATGGGAAGTATATAAATTTATTCATGTGAATACTGTCGCACCCTTCGGAACGTTCAGAACAAAAATCAGAAAATGGAAGAAGACCGCGCTGTAAATTCCGGCTGTGCATGAAGATAACAAAGACAGCCGAAGCAGTCAGCGCACTCAGTAACCATCCACCGGCAAAGCCGGTGGCTTTTCATATGCGGGCATAGCCCTAGA
>CAVFWQ010000004.1:0-60170 GCA_963626285.1 bacterium
CTCTGTGATGGCTGGTTTGTTGCTACTTGCTATTCTACCACATGAGTTCTCTTTTGATTTGCTTTCGTGTTACCTATGTATTATAGCTCAACACGCGTTCCGAATGTGTAAAAGGCTGACACACCTCGGTGACACAGGGGGTCGCCCACAGGGGACTGACACATACCTTTTACGAAGTATAATAAAAAGCTATATGAGTATACGGGAAGAGAACGTATTTTAAAAAGCAGTACATATATATGGGAGTAGAATAAAGAAGTTACGTAGTTCATGCTGCTATATAAGCCCGTATACTCTGACAGTATGCACAATGCGCAGTGCCTGGCGGGCATGGCCTTCTCCAACGCGCTGCTGGGCATCGTTCATTCGATGGCGCACAAGACCGGCGCTGCCTTTGCCGATTACGGCGCTCATATCATCCATGGCGCGGCCAACGCCATGTACCTGCCGAAGGTCATCGCATTCAATGCAAAGGATGAGACCGCCAAGAAGCGCTACGGCATCATTGCGGATTATATGGGTCTGGGCGGCAAGGATGACGATGAGAAGGTCGCCCTGCTGATTGCCTACCTGCGCAAGATGAATGATGCGTTGAACATCCCGCACTGCATCAAGAATTACGGCGCTGACAGCTATCCGGCAGAGCAGGGCTTCGTTCCCGAAAAGGTCTTCCTTGAAAGACTGCACGACATCGCCGTCAACGCCATCGGCGATGCTTGCACAGGCTCTAACCCGCGTCAGCCCAGCGTCGAGGAAATGGAAAAGCTGCTCAAGTGCTGCTACTATGACACAGAGGTCGATTTCTAAACGATATTTCGGAAAACATCGGCAAATACATTTCGGAACGGCTGTCACGATATCTGGCAGCCGTTCCTTCCTGCCCGCATAAAGCTCCGATTGAACGCAATATTTTTGTGTTGATTGGTATGGAAAAAACCTCCTTTTTGCTTTACAATAAAGGAGGTTTGTGATAATATTGCCTCTTGTATGCCAGAACTACACCAGAGAAGGAGAACTGCTCCATGTTCAGGATTGTGCGGAAAAAGGTACTGAATCCGTCGGTTACTCAAATGGAAATCGAGGCGCCATTGGTGGCAAAGAAGGCCAAGCCCGGCCAGTTCATCATTCTGCGCGTTGACGAGGAGGGCGAACGCATCCCCCTGACCGTCGCCGGAACGAATCCTGAGGAGGGCACGGTCAAAATCATTTTTCAGATTGTCGGCGCGACAACGGAGCTGCTCAATCATAAGGAGCAGGGCGAATATCTGCAGGACTTTGTCGGGCCCTTGGGCGTTGCCACCCATACCGAGGGACTCAGGAAAGTCTGCATCATCGGCGGCGGTGTTGGCTGCGCCATCGCACTGCCCATCGCCGAGGAATTCCACCGCCTGGGCGCGAATGTGACCGCCATCATCGGCTTCCGCAGCAAGGATATCGTCATTTTGGAGGACGATTTCAAGGCTTGCTCCGACGAATTGATTGTCATGACCGATGACGGCAGCTATGGCCGCCACGGAAATGTCACCGTGCCGCTTAAGGAAAAATTAGAGGCGGGTGAAAAGTACGACATGATTATCACCATCGGGCCGCTGATTATGATGAAGTTTGTCGTTGCCGCCGCAAAGCCTTTCAATATCCCCGTTACCGTGTCCATGAACCCCATCATGATTGACGGCACGGGCATGTGCGGCGGCTGCCGCCTGACCCTGCATGACGAGTACGGCAAAAAGGTGACAAAGTTTGCCTGCGTAGACGGCCCTGACTTTAACGGCTACGAAGTCGATTTTGACGAGGCCATGTCCCGCAGCCGCATGTATGTTGACTTTGAACGGCAGGCGCGGGAAAGAACCTGCAACCTTTTCAAGCAGGCGTAAGGAGGAATTGTCATGGCGATCAATCCTAAGAAACATGCGATGCCCACGCAGGAGCCGCAGGTACGGGCGCATAATTTTAACGAGGTGGCGCTGGGATACACGGCGGAGATTGCCGTGGACGAGGCCAGCCGCTGCTTAAACTGCAAGAACAAGCCCTGTGTGGCGGGCTGCCCTGTCAACATTGATATTCCCGGCTTTATCGGCCATGCCAAGATTGGCGATTTTGAGGGCGCTTATCAGACCATTGCACTGTCCTCCTCTTTGCCGGCCGTTTGCGGCCGCGTTTGTCCGCAGGAATCCCAGTGCGAAGCCAAGTGCACCTTGGGCGTCAAGTTTGAGCCGGTCGGCATCGGTCGTCTGGAGCGCTTTGTGTCCGACTGGCACAACGAGCATGCCGAATCCCTGCCCGAAAAGCCCGCTTCCAACGGTCACCGCGTGGCGGTCGTCGGCTCCGGCCCTTCGGGTCTGACCTGCGCGGGCGACTTGGCCAAGAAGGGCTATCAGGTCACCGTGTATGAAGCCCTGCACACCGCCGGCGGCGTGCTGGTCTACGGCATTCCGGAATTCAGGCTGCCCAAGTCTATCGTGGCCAAAGAGGTCGAGACCCTGAAGGCGCTGGGCGTGGATGTGGAGACCAACGTGGTCGTCGGCAAGACGCTGACCATTGACGAGCTGTTCGAGAACGGCTTCGAAGCTGTGTTTATCGGCTCCGGCGCCGGTTTGCCCAAGTTTATGGGCATTGAGGGCGAGGGGCTCAAGGGCGTTTATTCCGCCAACGAGTTCCTGACCCGCAGCAATCTGATGAAAGCGTATAAGAGTGATTCCGAAACGCCCATTATGAAGGGCGGCAGGGTCATTGTTGTCGGCGGCGGCAATGTCGCTATGGACGCCGCCCGCACCGCGCTCCGTCTGGGCGCAGAGGTCAGCATCGTCTATCGCCGTTCGATGGATGAGCTCCCCGCCCGCCGCGAGGAGGTCGAGCATGCGCAGGAGGAGGGAATTGACTTTAAGCTCCTCAACAACCCCGTGCGCATCATCGGCTATCAAAATCCCGATGACCCGCGTGACCCCAAGAACGGCTTTGTCAAGGCCGTTGAGTGTATCCGCATGGAGCTGGGCGAGCCGGATGAAAAAGGCCGCCGCCGTCCTCTTGAAGTGCCGGGCAGCGAGTTTGTTCTGGATGCCGACTGCGTCATCATGGCGCTCGGCACGTCCCCGAACCCCCTCATCAAGAACACCACAAAGGGGCTGGAAACCCAGAAGTGGGGCGGCATCATCGTCAATGAGGATACAGGTCTTACCTCCCGTGAGGGCGTGTATGCGGGCGGCGATGCCGTGACCGGCGCTGCCACCGTTATTTTGGCGATGGGCGCCGGCAAGACCGCTGCCAAGGCCATTGATGAGTATTTGAGCAGTAAGAAATAGCTTTCGCATAAAAAAGCTCCTGTCCAATGCCGGACAGGAGCTTTTCCGATGCGTCAGGGGAGCTGCCTCATGACCTGTGCGATGGGCTCACGGATGATGAGGTTTGCCTCACTGTCGCGCGGGGTGGGGTCGCGGTTGAGGAGCGCCAAGCGGCGGCCGCGGTAGGCGGAGAGAAGACCGGCAGCGGGGTAGACGCTGAGGGACGTGCCGCCGACAATCAGAAGGTCAGCGCTGCTCAAAACGTACACGGCGCTCTTCAGGACATCCGCGTCCAGCGCTTCCTCGTAAAGCACAACATCCGGCTTGATGATGCCGCCGCAGGCGCAGCGGGGAACGCCGGTCTGCGCAAGCACCGCCTCCAAGGGAAAAAACTTTCCGCAGGCCATGCAGTGGTTTCTGTATACGCTCCCGTGCAGCTCAAAGACCCGCTTTGAGCCGGCAGCAGTGTGCAGCCCGTCAATGTTCTGCGTGACGACGCCTAGAAGCCTGCCCTCTTGTTCCCATTGCGCCAGCTTCTGATGTGCGGTATTCGGACGGGCAGAGGGACAAATCATCTTTTTACGGTAAAATCGGAAGAACTCCTCCGGCTTGCGCATGAAAAAGCTGCGGCTCAGAATGGTCTCCGGCGGGTAGGCATAGGACTGATGATACAGCCCGTCCACGCTGCGGAAATCGGGAATCCCGCTCTCCGTGGATACGCCCGCACCGCCGAAAAACACGATTTTTTTGCTTTCCCGCACCCATTGGGCAAGCGTTTCAAGGTTCGCCATGCCTTACGCTTCCTTTCGGTATGTTTAACGATTTTCCCTCTTGATTTTTTCGTCGCATCGCAGCGTTTCATGAACAAAATAGGCGCATATCTGATTTTCGGTAATCAGAACCGACTCCTGATGGAAGAAAGCGCATACATCCTCGGCAATATCACGGACAACGGCTTTCTCCACGTCAACCAGCGTCAGGACAAGGCTTGTTTCCCGCGCATAGTCACCGCTTTCATAGATATATCCGCCCTCCTGCACGCTGAAAGAAAACGGGACTTTGTATGCATAACACACATTGCGCAGCACCTTGATGTATTGTTCGTTTTCAAAGAGCTGCGTGTTTGTCGTTTCATCGTTCAGCCCGATATAAATCTTTGATTCGATCATGCCTGACATCTCTCAAATTCTGATTTTGACTTTCAGAAGTGGTCCGGCGAGGGCATCACCCACGGCAGGGGCAGCCAGTTTTTAAACACGGGCGTCTCGGACAGCACAAGATGCGTCGGCAGGAATAAGAGCCGCTGCGCCTCCATCGCGGACAGCGTCAGCGCCGGCGCTCTGTCCGTTTTTTCACAGGCAGCTGCGCCGTTTTGAACGCGGAGCAGAAGCTGCTCACCGCCGATTTTCAGTGCGATTTCGCCGTCATCCATCGTGCGGCAGTACGTGTTCAGCTTGAGCAGCGCCCGCAGGGTATTTTCAAAGTTCAGCACACAGAGCATTTGGCAGGTGGCGATTTCCATGTCCTCCGCAACGGCCTCCATCGTGCGGATGCGCTCATGTTCAAACGGCCAGACCTTTAGACGCGGCGCGGCGGTCTGCGGATGAGCCAGCATCCATTTTTTCAGCACGGCCTTCAGGTCGCCCTCGTCAATGAGCAGCAGCTCGCCGATATTGCGGGTCTTTTCGCCGTTTTCAATCAGTGCGCCCGCGAATTCACCGTTTTTGAGGACGGCGTATAATTCGCCGTACCACGAATGGGCGTAGTCAAGATACTGCGCCCTCGGCCGAGCGCCATGCACGAAGCCGCGCTCGTACAGCGTAAAACATTTTTCGCAGAGCGGCTCATGATTGTCCGTCACGCGGACAAGTGAAAAGGGCGTTTCGTCCGCGTCGCCGAGGCTGTAGCGCAGGTTTTCCCTGTGCATGGTGAACACGGGATTTGCGCCCGCGTGTTCAAAGCCGAAGTGATTGTAGCGCTGCCGAAGGCCGCCCAGCACCAGCGCGTCCATGCCCTGTGCGCGGCAATCCGCCTCCATCAGCGCCATGACGTGCTTCATGTGTCCCTCGCCGCGGGCATAGGGGTGGACGCTGACCGTTCCCACCGTGCCGACCTTGAGCGGCAGGCCGCAGACTTCCATATGAAGCGGCAGGGCGCAGACCATCGCCCGAATATCGCCGTCCTCATTGTGCGCGACATAGTGCATACGGGCGTTTGAAACGCCTTTTTTATAGACCTTGGGCAGCAGGGCACGGAAATCGTGCGGCCGTGCCGCCTGGCTGAAAACATAGTTGCCGAAATCGACGATTTTTTCTTCCTCTCCGGCATGGGCGATTTCATAGCGTGTCATGACCGTTTTCCTCCAAACGATGGTCAAGCGAGCAAAGATCTTCCTCAAAATCGACACCGTAATGCCGGTTGCCGTTTCTGAAATAGGTGCGGGCAATGGCATCATGCGTGAACTGCGCCGCCGTCTGCGCCGCGCCCGTCAGGGAAAGACCGCGTAAGCACGCTCCTGTCAGCACGGAGCAGAAAACGTCGCCCGTGCCGTCAAAATGCGCGGGAACGCGGTCTGTGACGCACAGGGTCAGCGTTTTGCCGTCATAGCAGGCGGCGCCGATTGTTTTTGCATCCGGCTGAACGCCCGTCAGCACAACGCTTTTTCCGTTCAGCCCGTGCAGACTTTGGCACAGAGACAGGATGTCCGCCTCCCGCATTACGCCGCCATGATAGGGCCGCCCCAGCAAAAGCGCGGCCTCGGTCAAATTCGGCACGATGATGTCGGCACAGGCGCAGAGCCGCCGCATCCCGTCCACCATGGCGGAGGTCAGCCCCGCATACAGCCGTCCGTCATCGCCCAGCACGGGGTCAACCACCGTCAGCAAATCAGGACGCCGGATTTTTTCGGCGATTTTTACAACGACGGCAAGCTGCTTGTCCGAGCAGAGATAGCCCGTGTACAGCGCGTCCATGCGGATGCCCTCACGCTGCCAGTGCGCGGTGATGGGCAGCAGGTCGTCCGTTAAATCGCGCAGGGTAAAGCCCTGAAAGCCGCCCGTATGCGTGGATAAAACGGCCGTCGGAAGACAGACGCAGGTCGCGCCGCAGGCGGACAGGATGGGGAGCGCCACAGTCAGGGAGCAGCGCCCGAAGCAGGATAAATCATGCACGGCCAGAACACGTTTGGGAGATGCTTGCATAACGTCAGTCTCCATAAATGCCCAGCACAACGATGCCGGCAAAGGCCACGAAGATGGCCAAATAGTGCTTCCAGCTCAGCTTTTCCCTGAGGAAGATGCGGCTCCACAGCACGGAAAGCGCGCAATAGCAGGAAATGATGGCAGCAGACGCACCGGCATGGTCAGCATCGCCGATGGCGAAGATATAGGCAAACTGTCCCGCCGTTTCGCAGATGCCGCCCAAGAATTTCGGTCCGTCGCAGCGCAGGGTGAGCTTGTCTTTGCGGACGCAGACAACATAAAGGAACGAAATAAAGCCCATCAGCAGCCAGGTCAGCTCATAGGCGACATTGCCGACGGATTCATCTAAATTTTCCAAAATGATCATGTCCGCGACCGAGCCGGCCGCATCGATCAGGCAGTACAAAACCGGCAGCAGCAGCGCCACCAGACTGCGGGCATATTTGATGTTCGATTTTTCTTGGCGCAGCGCCCGCGCTTCATCGTCCTCACGGAACTGCACGATGCCCAGGGAAACAATGCCGACGGCGACCAGCGCCACGCCGACCCAGACGGGCGTTTCGGGCGTCTCGCTCAAAAACAGAAAGCAGAAAACAGCCGCCAGTGCGCCGGAGCAGTTGCAGATGGGGGAGGAGAGGGAAAGTTCGATGTAGCGAAGTGCCACATAGCCGATGACCATCGAGCTGATGTAAAGCAGGGATGCGGGCAGATACGCAAGCAAAGCGCCCCACGTCACCTGAACGCCGTTAAAAATAATTTCATAGAGCGCATGAAGCCCCATGACCGCGCCGACCGCCACGGACATTTTCCAATGGCTGTTTTTGTCCTCCGGCCGAGAGCCGATTTTGGAAAACAGATCAGACCCGCTCCAGCACAGAAGCGCCGCCAGCGCCAGAAAAATCCAAGACAACGGAATCACCCCTTGCATTTAAAAAATTATTTTGCACGAACGATTTCAATCAAAATCTGCACGGTCTTGTTCATGTCATTGACGGACGCATATTCAAAAACGCCGTGACAGTTGCCGCCGCCCGTTCCCAAATTGGGGCAGGGGAGACCCATATAGCTGAGCCGTGCGCCGTCCGTTCCGCCGCGAATGGGGGTGCATTCGGGGGTCAGACCGACCTTTTTTATCGCTTCCGCAGCACGGTCGATGACATCGGGATGCTGCTCGATGATTCCGCGCATATTGCGGTACTGCTCGCGCAGGTCAAGCTCGAACGTCCTCGCGCCGTACTTATCGTTCAGATAATCGACCGCACGGCGCAGATACGTCTGCTTTTCATCAAATTTTCGGGCATCATGGTCACGGATGATGTACTTGATGACAGCCGTCTGCTCCCCACCGCTCAGTTCGCACAGGTGATAGAAACCCTCGTAGCCCTCCGTATGCTCCGGCGCTTGAGCCGGCGGGAGCATGGCATTCAGCTCGATGGCCAGCTTCAGCGCGTTGACCATCTTGTTTTTGGCGCTGCCGGGATGAATGGAGAAGCCGTGCACGGTGACGGAGGCCGCGGCAGCATTGAAATTTTCATATTCCATTTCGTTGACCGCGCCGCCGTCCACCGTGTAGGCAAAGTCCGCGCCGAAACCCTTCACGTCAAACAAGTCCGCGCCGCGGCCGATTTCCTCATCCGGCGTGAATCCCAGCACGATTTTCCCGTGCTTTAAGTCGGGATGGGTCAAAATGTATTCCGCCGCCTCCATGATTTCCGCAACCCCGGCCTTGTCATCCGCGCCCAGCAAGGTCGTGCCGTCGGTGACAATCAGGTCATGGCCGTGCAAAGCTTTCAGCGCCGGAAAGTCCTTGTCGGGCATGACGATGCACTTTTTTTCGTTCAGCACAATGTCCCCGCCCTCATAGTGAATGACCCGTGCCTTGATGTTGCTGCCCGGCACGGCGTCCACGGTGTCCATGTGCGCAATCAGCCCGATGACAGGCTGATTGTCGGCATTTGCCGGAATCTCTCCGTACACATAGCAATGCTCGTCCATACGGACATTCTGAACGCTCATCGCCTTCATTTCATCGCATAAAAGCCGCGCCAGGTTGAACTGCCGCTCCGTCGAGGGGCAGGTCGCGCTGTTTTCATCGCTGGTGGTGTCAATGGCTACATAACGAAGGAATTTTTCCTGCACGCTCATTTGAAGGTTGCCCTCCCTTTCGTAACATTACCATGTGGTAGTATACATTATTTTTATATTTGTTTCAAGCAAAAGCGCTTCGAGAGACATTCGCAATATAAAAACAGCAGGATGTCAGCTATTTGACATCCTGCCGTCTGTCGGTTTATTCGGTCAATTCACACATGGCGTCCCATTTCGTTTCCATATCGGCGACGAGCTTGAACTGGGTGCGCATTCTGTCCAAGTTATGCTTCGGACGATGGATATGAAAGTACACATCGCCGAGCAGGTAGTCGGTCAGGAAGCGGACGCCGCATTCCAGCGTCATCAGCTTGCCGCCAAGCGGCAGGGTCTCCTTTTCCTCTTTTGTCAGCATATCCCCGCAGGCATCCAGGAAGCCGTGCAGAAGCTGGGCGTAGCGCTCCAAGGACAGGCTGATTTTGCTCAAATCCTTTTCGTCCTCTGCGCCGGTGTTCGCACCGAAGCGAACGAGGTCGCCGAAATCGTTGGCGGCAAGACCCGGCATGACCGTGTCCAAGTCAATGACGCACACGGCCTCATGCGTGGTCGCATCCAGCATGACGTTGTTGAGCTTGGTATCATTGTGCGTCACGCGCAGAGGCAATTTGCCTTCCTTCAGCAGGCGCATCAGCGTCCCCGCTTCCTCCTCGTGCGCCAAGGCAAAGGCGATTTCCTGTTCGCATTCCGCCGCTCTGCCGAGCGGGTCTTCTTCAAGCGCCTTGTGAAGCGCCTGATAGCGGGACGGCGTGTCATGGAAATGCGGAATGGTCTCGCTCAATTTGGCTGCAGGGAAATCGGCCAGTGTGCGCTGAAAACGGCCAAATGCATTCGCACATTCGTACAGGTCGTTTTCCCGTTCCGGCCGATCCAAACTCACGCTGTCGGTGATAAAATCATATACCCGATAATACTCACCGTCTTCCGAGTGATAGTACATATCGCCTTCCAGCGTCGGCACCAGATGCAGGTTGTGGCGCGGGTTCGGATCCAGCTCGGACAGGTAGCTTGTCACCAGCGTGATGTTGCGCATCAGCGCGGGAATGTCATGGAACGCCTGACGGCTCAGACGCTGCAAAATATAGTCCGGCCCGTTCTCTGTCTGGATCAAATAGGTGGTGTTGATGTGGCCGTTTCCGTACGGCTCGCAGGAAACGGCGGGCTTCTTCAGCTGAAACTTGCTGCAAACGGTTAACATGATTCATATCTCCTTGATTTTGATTGCTTTTTTGCACGCTGCTCAGTGCATTCTGAAATCCGTTTCAAACGGCAATTCCCTGCGCGGCAGGCCTTTTTGCACGAGCGCCTGCTACCTCATCCCAGACATCCGCCAGCGAGCCTTCGCCCTCGCGGATATCGGGAAGGACAAGACCCTTGCCCGGCATTTCCTGCGCCTGTCCGCATTGCCCTGTCCTGCAAAGCGCAATGATTCTTTGGAGCACCATGCGCGGATGGGCATGCACATCCCGGTTTGAATGTCCGGCAGCGGATTGAGCGCTCCTATATCCGCAGCGGGCATGATCCACGGCTCCATCCGAATGCTTGTCATGGCCATCTCCTTCGGTGCACAAACGCCGGCAACACTTGAACAACGCCCATAGCATATCATTTTTTTCTTCTTTTCGCAATACGGATGTTTTGATTTTGCACAAAATGAAATGCCTGCCGTTTTTTTGCGGCAGGCCATGGATATTCAATTTGCCCCTACTCCGCTTTCACCACATAGGTCGCGCCGATGCGGGGGTTGTCGATGGGGCAGGCGAGGCGCACCTCATAGTTGCCGTTTTCATCGGCGATGCTGGAAATAAATTCCACCGAGCCTTCGGCCGCAAAGTCGGGGTTGCCGTCCTGCGTGATGGTGATGGCAGAACGCGCCTCCAAGAGGGATACCTCCAAGGCGCTGAGACTGGCGGTAAGATGCAGGTCGTCCTCGTGCGCCAAGGTGACGGTCGCGGTGGATTTATCCGTTTTCAGGATAACGGAATCCTCATCCGCGTAGACATCAAGCTTCAGGCTGGGGGCATAGGTGAGCAGAACATCACCGGGCTGCACGGTATCGCCGTTTTTCACGTTCACGCTGATGATGAAGCCGTCCAAATTCATGGCCGTCAGGTCAAAGTATTTGACGGTGCCGTTGCCCACCCGTGATTTTTCGCTGTATTCGGGGTCGCGGTAGAGCTTGACGGCATCACCCTCCTCCAAATCGCCCTCCAAAATTTCCACGGTATAGGTCCATTTTTTGATGTTGATGATGCGACCGACGCCGACATGCTTTGTTTTTGTTCCCTTGATGTAGATGGTTTCGCCGCGGGTGTAGGTGGTGTTTTCCTTGGTCTGCACCGCGCCCTTGACGGCGGCATAAACGTACATCGGGCGGATGGGGCGCAGGAACACGGCGGCGTGATAGGTCTCCTCGATGAATTTTCCGTCCATGCCGACCTCGGCAAAGACGGCCTCGACCGTAGACTCCTCCTTGGCGACCAGACTGCTGGCCGCCATGGTGAGCAGCTTATCGCCCTTCTTTACGCGCTGACCGGCCTGAACGTACATCTCCGCCGCCTTGCCCTCAAAGGGCAGCGCCGCCGTGATTTCCTCGGATGCCGCGACCTTGGCCTCAAAGACGAAGCTGTCCGCCGCGAGCGCGGGGAAGGCCGATAAAAGAAGTAAAAGCGCCAGCGCAGGACATATCATTTTTCGCACGATTTTCCGCATAGGTATTTCCTCCCGTTTGACATGAGCACCAATACACTGCCCGCATCCATCAGCACACCGTAAATCTTGATGCGCAGCATTTCCTGCGTTCTGAGCGAAACGACGCCGCTGAGCGACCGAATATTCTGCAGGAAGGCGGTGCGGACGCTCGACCATTCGACCAGCACCTCCGGCACCCATTCCGTCAGCACGAACAGAGGCGCTGTCAGGAATGAAAGCAGGCCGTAAAGTGCGGCGAGCAGCATGGCGGCACAGAGCAGCATCAGCACGCTCCAAAGCACCGTCGGCACAAGCAGCGCACCGAAATACTGATGCGTGAGCCGCTCATGGAGCTTCTCCCGCCGCATTTTCAGCAGCTCCTTCAGCCGCCGCAAGAGGTAAGTCCAGACGCACAGGCCGATAAACACGGCGGTGATGCGGCCAGGCAGCGTGGCGATGTTCTTTTCCTTCTTGAGGCTGATGAGCGTGCCGGACGGCGTTTCATCAAAGCCGTTCAAGGATGAATAAATGACGGTGTCGAATGTCCCCTGAACGCCCTCGTAGGGGACATACACGCGGCCGGACAAGGTCGCTCCAAGCTCCGAGGCGTTTTGCACAACGCCGATGACGCTGTACTCCTGCCCGTTTACGGAAAGGATGCTGCCCAGCGGCTCACTGGTCTTGAAAAGCTGGATGGCCACCCGCTCCTCAATCAGGCACACGGACGCGCCGCGCTGCGCCTCGGAAAAGTAAAAGAGCCTGCCTGCTTTCAAAAACAGCGGATAGACCTCCGTGTAGCGCTCGTTGACGGCATACACCTGCCCGTTCATCTGATAGCGCCCGTTGCCGACCATCATGGCGGAGGAGCAAACGGCATGAACGGCGCAGTTCATCTCCCGAATAGAAGGCAGGGTCTCATCCGCCTGCACGACGACCTGCTGGGCGTCGGATACGCCGGAAATCAGGTACAGCGACAGGAGCATCATCACAGCGCCCAGCGCAAAGACAGCCTTTCTCATGAGCTTTGCTCCATGACGCGGGAATTTTCCTGAATGGAACGGTCTTCCCGGTCAATCAGCCGATAGGAGCTGAGGTTTTCCGCCACGCTGACCTGCTTGTCGCTCCGGTCAAGGACGGTGACGGTGATTTTCTTCACCTGATAATAGCCGCCCAGCAGCCCGCCGGCCACATACTCCGCTGCGTAGACATAGGCCTGCCCGTCCGATTCGCGCAGGCAGGAGGCATTGATAAGCGTAGCGCTGATGGAGGCGCGGCTGGAAATATTGACCTTGACGGAGCCCTGCTTGATGAGACCGCTCAAGCCGTTATACACGCTTATGATTTTATCGGTGAGCTGGAAGTCCACATATTTTTTGCCCTCGGAGTCCGTGCCGGTATTGGTGACGACGGTCTGCTGCTCATCCCAGTCGCCCTTGACGGTCGCCTTGGTATCCACGGAAAAACGCTCGTCCGTGTAGGCGCGCAAGGTGGGTGCGGTTTCAGCGTCGGCCATCGAATAAAGGGGCACATCGCCCGAGTAGCTGTCGCCGGACTTTAGGGAAACGGCGGTGATGACCCCGTCCCGCCGGGCGCGTATCTCCTTTACGCTGCTCGCCGCCTTTTCAAGCGCTGTCATTTTTTCTTCCAGCTCTTCCATTTCGGCGACGAGCGCGCTCCGCTTTTCGACATAGGCAAACACCTCGTCCGTCACGGCCAGGGAGCTGTACAGATAGGTATCGTAGAAGGCGTCGCGGGCTGCTTCGTAGGCTTTTTCCTCTTCCGCCCAGGCATCGCTCTCCAAGCCCTGCGCACGGGCGGCGACGCGCTTATCGCTCAGCGCCTGCATCGCATTGATGAGCGCCGTGTAGCGCCTGTTGCGCTCGGTGTCGGTGGGGTTACGTCGGTTGGCCACATCCAGCGTCGCCAGCTCCTCGGCCTTGGAGCGGTACGAGGTGCGGTATTCCTCCATCTTGTCGCTCTTGTTCGTGACGACGGCGGTCATGATTAGATCGCCCGCGGAAACGGAGGCGTTCTGCTCGACAAACACGCGGCGGATGGTCAGCGGATACTCCTGCGCCGCGGTCTCATAGACGTCCTCCTGCTTGGAGAAATAGACGCTTGCCTCCAACGACCACGACTTGCTCAGCTTGCCGGTGGTGGACTGCGTCAGACGCACCTTGGGCGTCGTCAGGCTCTGAAGGGTGCGGGCGAAAAACATACACGCCGCGACCACACACAGGAAAATCGCCATACCGCGGGCTGCGGCCTTCTTTACATTCATCGTTCTTTGTGTCCTTTATTTCAATTCGCTGAGCTGAATGCCCGCCTCGATGTCCTTCTGGAAGTACAGGTACACGAGGATGGCGGGGAGAATGTACAGCGCCGCGCCCGCAAAGGCGATTTCGGCGTTGCTCTCGCTCAGCTGATTAAACATGGTGGAAAGCGGCATCAGGTCTTGGCGGGAGGCAAGGTAGAGCAGCGGCTGCTCGACCATGTTCCACAAATCCGCAAAAGACAGCGCCAGCGCCGCGCCCAGAACGGGGCGGCAGGGCGGCAGGGCAATGGAGAAGAAGGTGCGCAGCGCCCCCGCGCCGTCCACGGCGGAGGCCTCCAGAATTTCCGTCGGGAGCGCCACCATGAACTGCCGAAGCAGGAAGATGTAAAACGGCGCGAACGCCATCGGCAGGATGACCGCCCACACGGTATCGAGCAGCCCCAGCGTCTTTAAGGTCAGCACGTTGGGTGCCATCGTCACCTGAAAGGGAAGGATCATCAGGCAGACAATCAGGAAGGAGAGAAAATTCCTGCCAAAAAATTCCATCTTGGCCAGCGCGAACGCCAGCATCGGGATGAAAAGCGCCTGCAAAGCAAGCGAAGCAACGGTGTAAAACAGGGAATTGCACAGGAGCTTGAGGACGCTGGTGTCCTGAATCAAAATGGTGTAATACTGGGTCAGGGAGAACACGGACGGCGACCATTCAAACGCCATGAACACGCTGCTGTCGTAATTGTTTCGGCTCTTGAGGAAGGCGCTGATTTCGCTCTTGGGAAAGAAGGAATACAGCATCGTCATGATGATCGGGAGCAGGAGGAGCACCGCCAGCAGGAAGAGCAGCGCCTTTTTAATTTTCATACGCGCTCACCCGCCTTTGCACCAGATAGATGATGAGAAACAGCGCGATGACCATCAGCGCGAAGATGTACGCGGCGGCCGTGACGTACTGGTAATTGAGCTTTGCGTACATATTGTTCATGTAGTTTTGCAGGGTGTAGACGGCTTGATCGGGGTACGCGCCGCCGATGAAATAGACTTCCTTGAAGATCTTGAATGCGCCCATGAAGCTGAACACGAACACCAGATATGCCGTGGGCAGGATGCAGGGCAGGGTGATTTTTCGGTGCATGGTCATTCTGCCCGCGCCCTCCAGCAGAGCGAATTCATAGTAGGGCTTGGGCACGGTCTGGATGGCGGAGGTCAGGATGATGCTGCAAAAGCCTACGTTTTTCCACAGGTACAAAAGGATGATGGGGATGCGCAGGGTGCTGCCCTCCAGCCAGTAAACCCGCGAGCCGCCCAAGGCGCAGATGATTCGGTTGATGACGCCGCCGAAGTCGAACGCCGTCAGCCAGATGATCAGGATGGCGCTGGAGGGCATCAGATAGGGCATGAACAGCGCGTTGCGCACGAAGACCCCGCCCTTTTGAATGGACGACAGCATGAGCGCGATGACCAGCGAAAGGAAAAAACACAAAGGCGTGCAGATGCCGGAAAATATCCATGTGTTTTTCAAGCCCAGCTGAAACATCTGATTGCTCCACACGGCGGCATAGTTCTGAAAACCGACATAGCGGTTCAGCCGGCTGCCGTCCGTGAGGCTGTAATACACGCCCCCCAAGAGGGGGGCGACGTAAAACAGCATCACGCCCAGCAGACCCGGCAGCAGGAACAGAAGCACCGTGCGCTTTTTATATCGCACTGATTAATCTCCTTCCAGCAGGATCATCTGCACCTTTCTGTCCAGCTCGTTCAGGAAGGTCCTTGCATCGATATCGCCGTCCCGCAGACGGTTTGTCAGGGATCGAATCTCTTCCGAGGAGGACAAGTCGCTCACATAGGCCGGCATGAGCTGGCTCTCAAGCGCCCGGTATGCCGCAATGCTCTCGGCACTCGCCATATAGAGATACCGCTCGTAATACGCTGCGTTGGATGTGTAGTCGTCGATGAACTGCTGCACATACCGGATTTCCATTTCCTTGGTCAGGGTATCCCTGAGCGCCGTCAGCTCGGAGACGACGCGCTGATTGTAGCTGAGCGCCTCCGTGGCCCATGTATTTTTGATCGGCTCGTTCTGCGCGGGCATCATGATGATCTTCTGCACGTCGTCAATGTTTTCCGCAATGCACTTGAGCAGCGCCAGCGCAGCCTCCATATGCTGGGTATCGGGGTTGACGGCGACCGCATACGTCCACATCTTCGTCATCGGCTGGTCATCCTCGGAAATGGTCAGGGTGAAGGGCTTGAAGCCTTCGTCGTTGGAGTATGTGTTCGGCGTAATGGAATAGTAGGCCGTGAACAGGTAGTTCGGCACGCCGTCCACATAGTCCATATAGTAGACGTCATCGTCAACGCCGCTGTCATCGCTCGGGTCATAGAAGCCGTAAAAGTCCGTCTGAGAGAGCTTTTCCAGCGTTTCCTGCAGGGCGGCGTCCTTAAAGGAAAGGGTCTCGCCCGACAGCCTGCACTGAAGCTCGCGGCATTCAAGGATGGCGGTCACCAGATTGCTCTTCATGTCGATCCACTTCATGTCGCTAAACAGGGAGATTTCCGGATATTCCGAGGCAAATTCGGACTGCCAGCGGTTGATGAAATCCAGCATCTGGCTGAAGGTCTTCGGCACATCGTCCTCGGTCAGGCCGAGCTTTTCAAGCGTCTTGGTGCTGTAGCCCAAGGTGGAGCAGGAGGTGTAGGTGGGAACGGCGTAAAGCGTGCCGTTGTAGGAGCAGGCGTCCCGAATGCGCTCGTTGAGCGATGCGGCATAGTCGTCCATGTTCAGCGCCAGCAGATAGTCCTTTTTAGCCAAAGCAGAAATGTCAATGAAGCGCAGGCTTAAGCCGTACAGGTCCGCCGGCTTGGAGCCCTGCATCATCTCGGAAATCCCCTGCGCGGTGCTTGCGTAGCCGCTGTAATCGATGACGACGGGAACGCCGGGATAGAGCTGGTTGAAGGCGGTGATGGCTGCGGACAGGTCGGAGTTGCTGTTGGCGATGCGCAGGACGAATTCCGGCATCGTGCCGGGGGCGGTATCACACAGCTCTACACCGTCGCCGTTATCGGAGGATGACAGGTACATATAGCCGTAATCACCGTAGATGGCCGCGCTCTGATTATCGTAGTAGCCGTAGGTCGCGCCCGTATAGCCGACGACCTCAAACTGGCCGTTATTGCGGTCGGAGTAAATTTCGCTGTTGGCGCACACATACAGGTGGCCGTCCTTGTCGATGGCCATGCCGGTCGAATTGTCGCTGGCAAACAGGACGCTCATCTCGTCCGTCTTGAGGTCGAGATAATACAGCCCGTCATAGGAGCGCAGCACCAGACCGTCCCGATATACCTTGACATCGCTGCAATAGATGCCGGAGAGGGAAATGCTGTCATAGGTGCCGTTTGCGATGTCAAACTTGTACAAATCATAGTCATAATCGTCATTCTCCGCAAGGAGGTAGACGATGCCGCCCTTGACGACGCCGCTGCAGATGTAGCGGGTCGAGGAGTAATCGTCACCGTGGTCGACCGTCATGCCCTCCCAATTCAACCGGGCGTATTCGGAAAGGCTGTATGTGTCGCCCGACAGAATGACCTTGTACAGCAGGCCGTTATCCTCGGTCAGCATGTACAGGCTGTCGTCGCCCTCCAGAATATGAAAATAGAGATAATCGTCCTCCTGTTCGTCCTGCGTCTGCTTTTCCTCGGTCACGCGGCGCAGGGGCTGCATCCTCGTGCCGTCATAGACCAGCAGCTCCGTGCCGCCGTTCAGCGCATAGGGCGTATCGTCATAGCTGACCAGTGCGCCGTAATAGCGGCTTGTCTCCATGTCGTCGGGGGACAGGATGGCGCTGATTTTTTTATCCAGCTCCGGATCGATGTCATACGCTTCGGCTTCCCCTTCCGGGATATAGCCCTCGTCGGCAGCAGGCGCCAACGTCGGGACGGCATACTCCGCCAGCGCGGGCGTCACGGCCAGCAAAAGCGCCAGCAGGCACGGGAGCAAACGACGGAATGTGTTCATAAGACATGACCTCCTGAAAAAATGTTGAGGTTGGAAAAAGAAGTGGGGGACAGATGCGGACGAACACACCATGATGATACCCGAAATCTCAGGCTTTGTAAAGGCTTTATCAAGCCTTTCGGCGCATTTCGGCTGCCCGCTTCTGCCTCCTTCATCATATTAAACGAGGAACAGGCGCAAAATGTTGCATGTTTTGTAAAAAAATTTTATTTTTTTTTATCAAATCGCCGCCGAAGCGCGCGGTGACGCCTTATTTCCATTATGATTTAAATCAATTTGTGCTTCTGCCACTTCCCCGACCGATAGCGCAGGATGAAGCAGATGCAGCGGACGACCCAGTCGCAGTACATGGCCAGCCACACGCCGTCCAAGTCCCAATGGAAGGCGTTGACGAACAGGTAGCTCAACGCCAGACGGCAGATAAGGATGCTGGCGATGGAAACGACCATCGTAAAGCGGACGTCGCCGGCGGCGCGCAGCACATTCGGCAGGCCGAAGGAGAGCATATAAAAGAGGATGGAGCAGATAGCGTAGCCCTTCAGCACGCTGACCGCCGCGGCAGAGCCCTCCGCCGACAGCCCGAAAATATTGACAAAGACGGGTGTAAAGAAAAGCAGCGTCAGGTTGGTGGGCAGGGTGAAAATCTGAAGGAGCGTCATCAGCTTGCGGGCGTAATACCGCGCCTGCTTCTGCTCGCCCGCGCCCATGCATTGGCCGATGACCGTGACGGTTGCAAGGCCGATGGCCGTGCCGGGCAGATTGACCAGGCTGGAAATACTGTTGGAAATGGAATTGGCGGCAATGACCGAGGTGGAAAAGGTGGAGATGAGCCGCGCAATAATCAGTTTGCCCACCTGAAAGAGGCTGTTTTCCATGCCGTTGGGCACGCCGATGGACATGATGCGCCTGACCATCGCAAGGTCAAAGGTGAGCTTGAACGGACGGCTCAGGTGAATGGGCAGGCTCTGATCGAGGAGCATTTGAATCATCAGAAAAGCGGCCAGGGCACGGGCGGCCAAGGATGCGATGGCCGCGCCGGACACGCCAAGCCCCGCGCCGAACACGGTGATGCCGAAGACCGCGTGCGTCTCGTTTATCAAAAAATAATTGCCGATGATGTTCACCACATTCATGATCAGCGACACCAGCATGGTGCTGTTGGTGCGTCCCATCGCCCGCATCAGCCCCGCGCCGCTGTTATACAGCGCGAGGAAGGGATAGGACACGGCCGACCAGAAGAAATAGGCTTTCGCCTTGCTCATCGTATCGGCATCCAGGCCGCCGAACACGCCCTGAAGAATCGGGCGGTTGAAGATGACAGCCGCCCCGCCCACCGCAAGGGAGATGGCGAGGATGGACAAAAAGAGCTGCTTGGCCGAGTTGCAGGCGTTTTTCCCGTCCTGATGGCCGAGATACTGCGCCGCAATGATGGAGCCGCCGGTGGCCATCGCGGAGAAAAGCTGAATGAGCAGGGTGTTGATGGAGTCCACCAGCGATACGGCGGACACAGCCGCCTCGCCGACCCCTGCCACCATCGCCGTATCCGCCATGCCGACGGCCACGGCCAGAAACTGCTCGATGACCAGCGGCAAAATCAGCGCAAACAGCTCGCGGTTTGAAAACATCGTCCCTTTTTCCAAGCGTTCTGCTGCCATGTCCACCCCTCCGCGGCGTCGTTGTGTATGCCTATATTATAATCCGCTTGACAAATTTCGCAAGCAACTTCATAATTTTTAGTGGCCGGTGACTGTCGGATGGTGACCGGCGGCCAGCTTCACGGATGCGGAGCGGACAAACTTGCTTTTCGCTATAACATGGCTGCTGACCGCGCCTGCGCGGGAGGGGTTTGCAATGCACAGAAAATGTTGTATAATAATCATTGGCTGCGTCCTTTTCTGCCTGTTGGCCGCGGTGCTGCGGTACGCGCTTTTCGGCACGGACGGGCAGGGCGCCCGGCGTGAAATCGCGGAGCGGTTAAGCAGCACGGCAGAACACATGGACAGCTATACGGTCAAGGCCGTATTCCGTCCCGATGAAGGCACGCTGGCCGTCACGCAGGACATTGCCTTTCAGAACCGCACGGGCGGGTCGCTTGCCGATATCGTCCTTCGTTTTTATGCATCGGCCTATTCCTCGGAGGACACAGCGCCGGGCGCGACGGAGGAACTGTTCATAGACAGCTACGGCGGCAGCTTTTCGGCGGGCGGCTGCTCGCTGATGGGCGTTTGGGCGGACGGCGCGGC
This sequence comes from bacterium, assembly GCA_963626285.1. GTDB lineage: Bacteria > Bacillota > Clostridia > Christensenellales > Aristaeellaceae > CAVDRM01. The sequence continues at coordinate 19,845 of CAVFWQ010000004.1, forward strand.
CGTGCAGACCGAATGGCTCGATGATGCCGAGACCGCTTTGAGCGTGCCCGTATCCTTGAATGCGGGGCAGGAATGCGCCCTCACCCTCCGCTATGTGCTTTCCATTCCCGAATGTGCGCACCGCTTCGGCATTTCGGACGGCGTTTATCGCTTTTCAGACGCGCTGGCCGTCATTGCACCCTATGTGGACGGAGCATGGCGGACGGAGGAATATTCGTCTGTCGGCGAGCCGTTCATGGTCTCCTGCGCCGATTACGATGTGACGCTGAACCTGCCGGAGGGCTATATGGCGCTCGGCAGCGGCTTTTCCCAGGCGGACGGCGCGTATCATGCCGCCGTGTCCGGCGCAAGGGGCTTTGCCTTTGTGATTCTGCCAAAGGAGGACTTGGCTACGCTCTCCGTGCAGGGCGTGACGCTCCGCGCCCCCAACAACCGCAAAAAGACACTGGACACGCTGAAGAGTGCTTTGAATGCGCTCGTCAAGCTCTACGGCGACCTGCCGCAGGATGTGCTGGATGTGTGCGTGACCGCCTATGCTTTGGATTCCGGCTCGTATGCAGGGCTTATCCTATTGGATGCGGACGCCGATGAAACGGCGCTTCTGCGGGCGGCGGCGCGGCAGTGGTTCGGGGTGCTGGTCGGCTCGGACGGCTATGAGCAGGCATGGCTCAGCGATGCCCTGAGCGAATGGGCGATGCTCCGCTGCGTCCGGCAGACGAAGGGGCAGGACGCCTTTGAACGCCTCAAAAAGGAGCTTGTGGATGAGCCGATGCGGGAAAACATCACCGCCTCGGTGACGGCGGGCAGTCCGGTCGATTATTTTTCCGACAGGGCGACCTACGATGCCGTTGTGCGCGGGCGCGGCGCGGCCTATCTGTTCGCCCTGGACGAAATGACGGGCGGCAGGACGGACGAATTTCTGCGCGCCTTATGCGAACATTACGCTTACGCGCTTTTGAGCAGAGAGGCGTTTGAGGCGGATTTGAACGGCTTTTCCGGCAAGGATATTGTCCCGCTTGCATTGGATTATCTGGATACCTATATGGATTAAACGGACTTTTGTCCGTCATTAAAGGAAGGTTTTTCATCCATGAATTTGAAGGATTGTTGCGTTCTCATTCCGTCTCTTGAGCCGGATGAGAAGCTCCCGAATTATGTCAGGGCGCTTGCAGCCGGAGGCTTTGGCCTGATTTTGGTGGTGGATGACGGTTCGGGCGAACAGTATCAGCCTATTTTCAATGAGATTGCCTCGTGGGAGCGCTGCACGGTGCTGCATCATCCCGTCAACCGCGGCAAGGGCGCAGCGCTGAAAACGGGCTTTGAGTATATCCTCAGCAGAACGGATTATCAGGGCGTGATTACGGCGGACTCGGACGGCCAGCATACCGTCCCCGATACGCAGAATTTAGCCTCCCTTTTAACGGCGGACAAGGACGAGCTGCTGCTCGGCTCACGGGATTTTTCAAGAAGATCCAAGGCTGTTCCGCCCAAGTCCCGTGCGGGCAATCGCATCACCTCCTGCATCTTCGCCCTTCTGTACGGGCATTGGCTGCCGGACACACAGACGGGTCTCAGGGCGCTCAACCGCCATATGCTGAAAGAGCAGCTCACCGTGACGGGCGACCGCTTTGAATACGAGATGAATCAGCTCATCTATTGCGCGGCGCACCACATTAAAATGCGCGTCGTGCCGATTCAAACGGTCTACCTGAATGAAAACAAGGGCTCGCACTTTCATCCTCTCCGCGATTCATGGCGCATCTATAAGCTGATTTTGACGGGCTTTTTCAAGTTCATGTCCTCCAGCCTGATTGCCACGCTCATTGACCTTGGTATTTTTTCCGTCGTCAATGGCTATGTGCTGCAATACCTGATGTCGGAATCCAAGGTGGAATTTTTCGGGGAAAAGCTGTCGGCGCGTTTTCTGGTCGCCACGGCCGTCGCCCGTCTCTGCTCTTCCGTCGTCAATTTCATGCTCAACAAAAATTTCGTGTTCCGGCTGCAAAAAAGCAGGGGCGCACTTTTGCGCTATGTGCTGCTGGTCGTGTGTGTGCTGGTCGTTTCCTCCCTGTCCGTGAGCACTATCAGCAACTGGCTGAATATCGCGCCCAATTCCTTCCTGAACACATTGGTCAAGGCGCTTGTCGATACCGTCCTGTTCTTCCTGAACTTCAGGATACAGAAATGCTGGGTCTTTGCCCAGAAAGAAAAAGGAGCTGAAAAAGCATGAGCAAAACCGTAAAAATTCTTCTTTCCCTTCTGTGTGCGGCGATGATTCTCTCCCTCCCGCTGCTCATCCCATCCGGCGCGATGCTGGGCGATGTCAAGTGGATGCTGATGGACGAAATGGACGCGGAGGACGACGGCTGGGACACCGCCCTGCTGCGGCTATTTGTGCCGTGCGCCCAAGCAGAGGAAGCAGCTGAGGAAGTCTCTTATGAGCTGCCCGTTGACTTTTCTGCGGGCATGACCCCAAATCCCGCCGCCTACACGGAGGACGGCTATCAGGACGACAGCATCACAGTGAAAATGGAGACCCGCGTGGAGGGTGATGTGACCTACTGCCTCGCCTTTGTGGAAATCAAAAGTCCGACCCAGCTGCGCACGGCGGTCGCCGGTTCGCTTAAATCCACCAAGCCCGCCAATATCTCCGCGATGGCCGAAAAAAACAACGCCATCGTCGCCATCAACGCGGACTATTTTTCCAACAACCCCACCAAAACCTCCTTTGAATACCGCATGGGGCAGAAAATCCGCAGCAAGGCGAACAAGCAAAAGGATATCCTTATCATCGATGAAAACGGCGATTTTCACCTGTTTGTGAAGTCCGATGCAAAAAAAATGGAGGAATTCAACGCCTCCGGCCATCAGATTATCAATGCCTTCACCTTCGGCCCCGCTTTGGTCATTGACGGGGAAACACAGACCATCGACACCAAGTACGGCTATAATCCGAACGGCCGCGAGCCGCGTATGGCCATCGGTCAAATTGACACCCTGTCCTATGTGTTGGTCATGGCAGAGGGACGCACCAAGGACTCCGACGGCGTGACCCAGCAGGAGCTGGCGAACTATATGGGGGCTTTGGGCTGCCGTCAGGCGTTCAATCTGGACGGCGGCAACAGCGCCACCATGATTTTCAACGGCAAATATTACGGCTCCCGCACGGGCAACGAGCGTCCGCAGAGCGATATGATTTACTTTGCCACGGCGGTTGAGCCCGCCGCATGGCAGTGAGGGCAGGCATATGTACAGCTTATATGAGGATGCCGCCGCGTTTTTGATAGGGGAGACGCCTGTTTACCTTTACGGCGCGGCGCTGTCACTGGGCGCTTTTCTGGCGCTATTGATGCTGCTTGCCCGGCAAAAGCGGCTTTTACTGCCGGACGGCACGGCGCTTTGCCTAACGGCGCTTGCCCTGCCGCTGGGGATTGTCTTCGCACGGCTGTTTTACTGCCTGCTGGACATGAATTTTCAGCCCATCGCCTCCTTGAAAAACGCGCTGATGCTGAACGCCGGCGGCTATTCGATGGCCGGCGCGCTGCTGGGCGCATGCGCGGCGGCGGCCTTGACAGCTAAAATCATGCGCGTCAGGTTTTCCGCTCTCATGGATGCCTTTGTCCCAGCCCTGCTCCTCTTCATCGCGTGTGAACGGGCGGGAGAGGCGTTCACTGCCATCGGATACAGCAGGCCGCTCACGGATGGCGCGCTCAAGGGCACCTTCCTTGCGCAGACGGATGAGTATGACGCCTACCTGCGCACATGGCTCTTGGAGAGCCTGGCCGCGTTGGTTTTGCTTCCCGTCAGCCTTCGCATGAAGTCGGAAAAGGCGGGCGACACGGCGCTGAAAACAGCGCTTTTGTTCAGTACTTTGCAGGTGATTTTTGAAAGCCTTCGCTATGACCAGCACTTAAAATACGGCTTTGTCGGCGTACAGCACATTCTGAGCATGCTGCTCATGGCTGTCATTGTCATTGTCTTCGCTGCTCGTGTACTGAAAGCAGGCAAACACATGGGCTTGGCCATCACCGCCATCTCCATCCTGCCTACTGTCGCCGCTGCGTTGGTCGGTATTGAGTTCATGATTGACCGGACGAGCATCAGCCACTATCTCCTCTATTTCGTCTATGCCCTGCTGCTGGCGCTGCCGACCGTCATGGGCTTCATGCTGTGCAAAAAAGGAGAAGAGCAATGAAAAAGGAGCATATCGAGCGTATCAATGAGCTGGCCAGAAAGTCTCGTGCAGAGGGGCTTCTGGAAGAGGAAAAGGCGGAACAGGCTGCCCTGCGCCGCCAATACATCGACGAATTCCGCGAAAATGTCCGCCATACGCTGGATAACACTTATATCCAGCACCCGGACGGAACAAAGGAAAAACTGAAAAAGAAGGAAGATAAAAAGGAATGATCCCTTATAGGCAGCGCCGCCGAATTGCGCGGTGATGCCTATACAACAAACAGGAGTGCGTGAGGATTTCACGCACTCCCGATTTTTTTACATGATAATCAATCAGTTTCTCAGGCTGTGCAGCGGAGCCGGAATTCGGCCGCCGCGGGCGATGAAAGCCGAGCAGCCGAAGGGATTGACCGGCATAATGGGCGCATAGCCCAGCAGTCCGCCGAAGCTGACCGTTTCGCCTGCTTTTTTACCGGGGACGGGAATGACACGCACGGCGGTGGTTTTGTTGTTGACCATGCCAATCGCCGCCTCATCCGCGATGATGCCGGAGATGGTTTCCGCATCGGTGTCGCCGGGAATGGCAATCATGTCCAGCCCGACCGAGCAGACGCACGTCATGGCCTCTAATTTCTCCAGCGTCAGCGCGCCCGCGCCCGCCGCCTCAATCATGCCGATGTCCTCACTGACGGGGATAAACGCGCCCGACAGCCCGCCGACATGGTTGGAGGCCATCACGCCCCCTTTTTTGACCGCGTCATTAAGAAGCGCCAGTGCTGCCGTCGTGCCCGGCGCGCCGGCCATTTCAAGTCCCATTTCGGTCAGAATATGGGCGACGGAATCGCCTCGTGCAGGCGTCGGAGCTAAGGACAAATCAACGATGCCGAAGGGATAACCCAGCCGCGCGGAAGCCTCCCGCGCCACCAACTGACCGACGCGGGTAATTTTGAAGGCTGTCCGCTTGATGGTTTCCGCCACCACGTCAAACGGCTCGCCGCGCACCTCTTCCAGCGCCCGCTTGACGACGCCCGGACCGGATACGCCGACATTGACCACGGTCTCCGCCTCACCCGTTCCTAAAAAAGCGCCGGCCATGAAGGGATTATCTTCAACCGCATTGGCAAACACCACCAATTTGGCGCAGCCCAGTGCATCCCTGTCCGCCGTGAGCGCCGCCGTCTGCTTGATCAACTGCCCCATTTCTCGCACGGCATTCATGTTCAGCCCCACACGGGTCGAGCCGACATTGACGCAGGAGCAGAGCAGCTCGGTTTCCGCCATCACCTGCGGGATGGAGGCCAGCAGCCTCTCATCCGCCTTGGTCGCTCCCTTCTGCATCATGGCGGAATAGCCGCCTAAAAAATCAATGCCGATGGTGTGGGCGGCTCTGTCCAGCGCCCGTGCAATGGGCATAGGGTCGCCCTGACAGATAAAAGACACGGGCGTGACGGACACGCGCTTGTTGACGATTGGAATGCCCAGCTCGCTTTCGATATCGCAGCCTGTTTTGACCAAATGCTCTGCCGTCCTCGTCACCTTATCGTATACGCGCTGCGCAGTGCGGGCGGCATCCTCACAGGCACAGTCCAGCAGGTTGATGCCGAGCGTGATGGTGCGGATGTCAAAATGCTCCTCGCGGATCATGCGGATGGTCTGGAGGATGTCCTGCGTGTTCAGCATGGCTTTTTTCCTCCGTTAAATGCGGTGCATGGCATCGAAAATATCCATGCGTTGGATATGAATTTCCATGCCCAGCGCCTCGCCGACAGGTTTGAATTCGTCAATGATTTGCTGGAAGCTGATTTTGGCGTTGGTTAAATCGACCATCATCATCATGGTGAAATAGCCGTCCAAAATGGTCTGCGTAATATCTAAAATATTGATGTTCAGTTCCGCCAGCTTGGTCGCTACACGGGCAATGATGCCGGTCGTATCTAAGCCGGTCACGGAAATCAGAGCCTTGGTCATCGTTGTTTCCTCCGTTTATATTTCAATGCATTCCAGCAGCTCATGCTTTACATGACAATCGCCGCGGGCAACCGGCGCATCCTCGTACTCCGCCTCGCCCTGCTGATTGTCGTAGGGGTCATAGCGCACAAAGCGCGTTGGAATGTAAAATTCATGCTGATACTCGGAATTGGCGGGCATCCGATACGGCTCAAGGTTTCCGAAATAGAAATTCCAGCGTTCCGAATCGCCGTCCCGATAACCGCCGCCGCCGAAGGACGGGTCGGCGAACAGCCAGCCGTAGGGCGCAACATAGAACTGCGCCCAGTCATGGCTGCCGACATCGCCCGGCTCTGTGTACAGGCCGGACTGCCAGCGCGCCGGAACACCCGCAATGCGGCACAGGGTGATGAACAGCAGAGCCTGTACGCCGCAATCGCCTTTCAGGGATATGCCGATAAATTCCGTAATCATCGGCATGGTGAAATATTCGCGCATCAGGGAATAAACCGTCTTGGTGGTCACAAAATCATAAATTTTCCGTGCCTTGAGAAGCGGGTTTGTTTCCTGCCCGATGATTTCGGCGGCCAAGGAACGCAGATACGGCGTGAAGCGGATGTGCGGCGGCAGCTCCTCCGTATAAAAGGTCGGCTGGCTTTCCGTCACGCAAGCCGGGTCGGGCTCTGTATAGCGCATGTGCGTTTCATAGGTGTATTCCACGCTGAACGGCTCATCGCTCGGCACGGCGCAGAAAACGGCCGTGCGCTGCGGATGCTCCTTCGGCGCAATCAGCGTGTCCTTGGGGAATACATTCAGAATTCGAACATTCTCCACCTGCGCGCAGGGGATCGGGATCGGCAGATGGGCCGTGACTGTCTGCCCCTTGTGCGCCGCATCGGGCGTGATTTGAATGGCGGATTTGATATGCAGCCGCATATTCAGACTGCCCTGCGCCTTCATTTTTCGGATGGCGGCGATGCGCTGCTTTTTGCTGCCGGAAGGGTATTTGGCGCGTCCCGCCTCCGTCAGGCGGTCGGCATAGTCTCTGCGTGTCATGACAAGGTTTGACAGGAAGCGGATAAAAAACTTCTGCTCACCGTTGATGTACGCCCATTCCACGGCATCCGCGTCGCACAGCGCCTCTAATTCCTCTTTGGAAAATTCCCCGAAGCATTCCCGAAGCTGAGACAGCGCTTCATCCAGCGAATAGGGATATTCGGCGGGCAGCCGGCGGATAATCTCTTTTTCAAACTCCAGCCGCGCTCTAAGCGCTTTGGGCAGAGCCGCATTTTGCAGCTTTTGGTCGATTACGCGTTCCATGCGGGCAAAATCGCCAAACCCCTTCAGCTTGCAAAGGTTTTCCGGCAGCGGCACGGAAAGATATTGAAGGTCGGAATAATTCACGGCAGACTCCCTCCAAAAATGTCATGCGCCCCGCGCAACTGATGTACCGCATCATCATATCACAAAATGCGGGGTTTAGCAAACGGCGGTCAGCAAAGTGTGAAGAATGGGAAGCCGCTGTTTGCGAATGCTTTTTTCATCTAAACCATAGCCGTTTCGGGCGGTTTTGCCGAAAGCAAAATTCATCTGGACTTTTATTATGCTTTAAATGTCAAAAAAAATAGTATAAAGCATCTCAATTTACGAAGGCGCAAATCGAGATGCTTGCATAATGCATGGTTTTATTCATTCATTGCCGCCACCTGGCTATTCAGATAGGCCAGCGACAGCGCCATATTTTCTGCCTGAAGGCAGACGTTGGACGGGACACGGAGGGTGCAGGGAGCAAAGCTCAGGATGCCGATGATGTCGTCCCGAACGAGCTGGTCGCACACATCCTGCGCGTGGGCGGCGGGCACGGCGATGATGCCGATTTTGGCGTGATGCTCCCGGATGTAGTCATCCAGCATCTGCATCGGATAGATGGGCTTGCCGCCCTTGCTGGTCTGCTCTTCAGTCACGGCAATATCAAACGCGGCCAGAATATCCAGACCATAATCATGAAAGCCCGTATAGTCCAGCAGAGCCCGGCCTAACTTGCCGGCGCCCACCAGGACAACGCCGGACTTATTGGTATGGCCTAAAAATGACTCCAGCGAGGCAATCAGCCCGTCCGTATCATAACCCGTCTTAGGGCGGCCGAAGCCGCTGACGGCGCTTAGATCCTTTCGCACCTGCACATCGCCCAAACCCAGTTCACGGGCGATGATCGTGGCCGAAATGTTTTTTGTCTGCGGCTCGCGTGTCTTCAAATACCGCAGATAGGCCGGAATGCGGCTGATGGTCGACCTGGAGATTCTGCTCTCCTTCATAATATTCCCCCTGCATACAAAATATTCTTCTGCATTGTAATACGAAGCCGACTGCAATGACAGAGTTCACATATGTCCATTGCCTTTATCGATTGATCACAGCCGGCACTGCCGCTTCACATTGCATAATTCCGTAATGAACTGCTTGTCCAGCGCCGTCAAATGATAATCCTTTTTATAGATCAGCATATCCTTATAGAGCCGCTGATTTTCTCCGCACTTCCTCTGTACAAGGCCGTAGTGCGCAGACACACTGTCCGGCATCGGGGACACCCACATGAAGGTCTCCGGATTTTCAGACAGCAGATTCATCTGACTGCCGCGCTCGAACACGAAAATGCGGCGCTCGGCCTCGTCCGGCAGCTCCTCCTTTTTGACAGCGGAGAGGGGCAGAGACGGCATAAGAGGGTCTGCATGGGCGATTTCGATGTAGGGTCGCAGGTCATCAAAGCCGATGTCTTTTTTTTCGGCCAGCGGATGGGCGCTGTTCATCAAAAGCACAAAGCGGAACTCCATGATGACCTCCGCATTCAGCCCCTTTTCCTCCAGCATATCCTTATAGTAACGGTCGAATTCGGCGGCATAGCGCAGAATGCCCAGCTTGTAGTCCGCATTCAGAACGCTTTGCATGGCCTGCATCGCGTTCGTTTCCCTGTAGAAAATTTCCGCCCGCTCCCTGCCGAGACTCTTGGAAAACTGCGCAAACGCCTGTGAAATGTAGCTGGCCCGCGGCGCAGCGAGGGAAAAGCGCTGCCGGACGGGGATGCCGGAATGGTAGTACGCCTCCATCTCGTCGATTTGACGCAGGATTTTTTTGGCATGGCTCAAAAATTCTTCGCCCTCCGGCGTGACATTCATGCCCTTGGCCGTCCGCTCAAAAATGGTGATGCCCAGCGAGGTCTCCAATTCCTTGATGGCCTTGCTCAGATTCGGCTGGTTCATGTAAAGCGCTTCGGCCGCCTTGTTGATGGAGCCGCATTTAGCCACCTCAGCGGCATATTTCAGGTGCAGAATATTCATGAGGCTCTTCCTTTCGCTCGGATGCGCCGACGTATCCGGCGTGATTTGACCCGTCAGGAAACAGTGCGGAAAACCGCACGTGCCTGTTATTTTACCATATTTTTTCTCTTTCGACAACTATCAAAGACTACAGTTTAGCGATGGAATCCGTACGCTTTCAAACTCAAAATCTTGACTTTTTTCAAAAAATCCGCTACAATACGCCTCGAACAAAGGCTGTCTCTGAAGCTTATCGGAGGCAGCTTGTTTTTTCATGAGAGCGGTGCCGTTGCGGAGGAATGAGCTGCCGTCAAAAAAACATCAGGGATATATAATTGAAGGAGGCTTTATTCAATCATGGAACAGCATGGCAACCGCTTCATGGCAGAGCAGCCCTTGGGCAGACTGATGCGGAAATTTTCAATACCCTGCATCATATCGCTGCTGGTGGGGGCGCTTTACAACATTGTTGACCAGATTTTTATTGCCAACGCCGCATACCTCGGCTCTTACGGCAACGCTGCCAATACCGTCGTATTTCCGATGACCGTGGTGGCCTTATCTCTCGCCGTGATGATAGGCGATGGTGCCTGCACCTTTGTCAGCATTCGTCTGGGCAAGGGGCAGAAGGAGGACGCGCACAGAGCCGTGGGCAGTGCTGTTATTTTGTGCCTGATTGTCAGCGTCTTCCTGACAGCCGTTTTTTTCATCCTTCAGACTCCGATTTTGGCAGCCTTCGGCGGTACGGTCAACGAACGCACCTTTGAATTGTCCAAGGAGTATTTTACCGTTATCACCATCGGCATTCCCTTTTATATGTTCGGTCAGTGCGTGAATCCTGTCATTCGCTCCGACGGAAGTCCCCGTTTTGCGATGATTTCCACCTTGGTCGGCGCAGTTACAAACGTCATTCTTGACCCTATCTTCATCTACACCTTTCACTGGGGCATGGTCGGCGCAGCATGGGCAACGATTATCGGTCAAATGCTGACCGCGGGCCTGTCCGTTTGGTATATGACTCGAATGAAGGCCGTTCGACTGCAAAAGGAGAGCTTTCGGCTGCATCCGCAGCTGATGAAACAGTATCTGCCGCTGGGTATAACCAGCTTTTTAAGCCAGATTTCCGTAGTGGCTTCTATGGCAGCCATACAGAACATGACCATGAAATACGGTGCAATGGATCCCATTTTCGGGCAGGAGGAGTTTGCGCAGATTCCCATGGCGGTGCTGGGCATTGTCATGAAATTCTTCCAAATCATCATTGCCGTTGCCGTCGGCCTGTCAGCGGGCTGCATACCGCTCGTCGGATACAATGTCGGTGCCGGTTTGCATGGGCGGGTCAAAAAGCTGTTTATGATGCTTTTAAAAGCGGAGCTGGCTGTCGGCTCCATCGCCCTGCTCATCGTGGAGCTTTTACCGCATCCGCTCATCATGCTCTTCGGCGCGACCAACGAGAGCAGCTATTATACCGACTTTGCCGTGCGCTGCTTCCGCATCTATCTGTGCATGCTGCCGTTGGCCACCGTCAACAAGGGTACTTTTATCTTTCTGCAGGCGCAGGGCAAGGCGGCGCTGTCCTCCGGAATTTCCATGATTCGTGAGATTGTGCTGGGCTGCGGGCTGTCCATCCTTCTGCCTCTCTTTTTCGGCCTGAACGGTGTGCTGTACAGTATGCCCATCGCCGATGCCGTGACCTTTGCCGTCGCCGCTGCTTGCATTGTTAAAATCATGAAGGAGCTTTCCGTAACGGAAAGGACCGATTAAGCCCTTCACATTCGGAAAGCGCGAGAGGGGGTTCTTTGTCTTCCAAAGAATCCCCTCTCGCAGCAATATTCAAGCTTTTTATTTCACCACAAGATTCAGCAGTCTGCCGGGCACAAAAATCAGCTTGACGATCTGTTTGCCGCCCAGCATGGTCTTGACTTCATCCAGTGCGGGCAGGGTCTCCTGCGCCTGTTCGCGGGTCATGTCCACGGGCACCATGAGCTTGCCGCGAATTTTGCCGTTCACCTGCACGGCGATTTCCACGGTGTCATTCTGAAGGTACTTTTCGTCCCATGTCGGCCACGGCTGATGATGCAGCGGAGCGCCGAAGCCGTTGCGCTGCCACATCTCTTCGCAGATGTGCGGGCTGACGGGCGAAAGCAAGAGCAGCAGCGCCTTTAATTCGCCGCGGGTTACGCTGCCCTTTTGATAAAACTCGTTGACGAGCGTCATCATCTGCGCAATGGCGGTGTTGAATTTCATGCGCTCGTAGTCCTCGGAGACCTTTTTGATGGTCTGATTGACGGACACGCGCAGAGACTCGCTGATGCCTTCCTCATCCGTCAGCATTTCCTGAAGCCGCCAGACGCGGTCAAGGAACTTGCGGCAGCCCTTTGCGCCGTTGGTCGACCACGGAATGGCCTGATCGAACGCCCCCATGAACATTTCGTACATACGGAAGGCGTCCGCGCCGATGTCCGCCACCAAGTCATCGGGATTGATGACATTGCCGCGGGACTTGGACATCTTCTCGCCGTTTTCCCCTAAAATCATGCCGTGGCTGGTTCGGCGCATATAGGGTTCGAGCGCGGAGACAACGCCGATGTCATGCAGGAACAGATGCCAGAAGCGGCTGTAAAGCAGGTGCAGGGTGGTATGCTCCATGCCGCCGTTATACCAGTCCACGGGCATCCAGTAGTCAAGCGCCTCCTTGGAGGCCAGCTCATGGTCGTTGTGCGGGTCACAGTAGCGCAGGAAATACCAGCTTGAGCCGGCCCACTGCGGCATGGTATCCGTTTCGCGCTTGGCATCGCCGCCGCAGACGGGGCATTTGACGTTCACCCAGTCTGTCATGCGGGACAGCGGGCTCTGACCGTCGTCCGTCGGCTCATACTGCTCGACATCGGGCAGAAGCAGCGGCAGGTCGCTTTCTTTAAGCGGGACAGTCCCGCAATGCGGGCAATGGATGATTGGAATCGGCTCGCCCCAATAGCGCTGGCGGGAAAAGACCCAATCGCGGAGCTTGAAATTGACCTTGCGCTCACCGACGCCCTTTTCCGTCAGGAAGTCGATAATCTTTTTCTTGGCTTCCGCCACGCTGAGCCCGTTCAGAAAGTCGGAATTGACCAGTTTTCCGGTCTGCACATCGGGGAAGCATTCTTCCTGGACATTTTTGCCGCCGGCGACGACCTCAACGATGGGCAGATCAAACTTTTTGGCAAACGCCCAGTCGCGCTCGTCATGCGCAGGCACGGCCATGATTGCGCCCGTGCCGTAAGTCATCAGCACATAGTCGGACACCCACACGGGAATCTCCCTGCCGTTGACCGGGTTGATGGCGCGGATGCCCTCGATTTGTACGCCCGTTTTGTCCTTGGCAATTTCCGTGCGCTCAAAGTCGCTCTTTTTGGCGGCGGCTTCCTTGTAGGCGATCAGTGCATCGTAGTTGGCGATTTGAGCCTTGTATTTTTCAATCAGCGGATGCTCCGGCGAAATGACCATGTAGGTCGCGCCGAACAGGGTATCGGGACGGGTGGTATAAACGCGCAGCTTTTCATCAACGGGAGTCAGGCGGAAATCCACCTCCGCGCCCTCGCTGCGGCCTATCCAGTTGCGCTGCTGGGTCTTCACCCGGTCGATAAAGTCTACATGGTCAAGTCCGTCCAGCAGCTTCTGCGCATAGGCGGTGATTTTCAGCATCCATTGATTTTTAACCTTGCGGACGACCTCGGCGCCGCAGCGCTCGCATTTGCCGTCAACGACCTCCTCGTTGGCCAGACCGCATTTGCAGGACGGACACCAGTTGATGGGCATCTCGCTCTTGTAGGCCAGACCGTTTTCGTACAGCTTAAGGAAAATCCACTGCGTCCAGCGGTAATAATTCGGGTCGGTGGTATTGACCTCCCGCGAATAGTCGAACGAGAAACCGAGCTTTTTCAGCTGCTCTCTGAAATGGTCAATGTTCGCCTTGGTGACCTTGGCGGGATGAATATGATTCTTGATGGCATAATTCTCCGTCGGCAGGCCGAAGGCATCCCAGCCGATGGGATACAGGACGTTATAGCCCTCCATGCGGCGCTTTCTGGCAATGATGTCCAGCGCCGTGTTGGAGCGCGGATGCCCGACATGCAGACCCGCGCCGGAGGGGTACGGGAATTCAATCAGGCAGTAGTATTTTGGCTTGGAATGGTCCTCCTCGGCAGTAAAGGCATGCTGCTCCTCCCAAATCTTTTGCCATTTGGGTTCGATTTCAGAGGGGACATACGGCGCGACATTCATGGGAAAGCCTCCTTCAACTCAATCCTTGACAGTATACGCCAAAACAGCGGGGTTGTCAAAATAAAACCGAAAGATTATCGGGGCTGACGGCTGTTTCTATCTATCGGCGGTCACTGGACCGCCTGCTTTGCGGCCGCTTCCGCCTTCATCTTTTCGACCCGCTCCCTTGCCAGCTTCCAGCGCCAAAGGTCGCCCATTTTCCGCTTATACAGGCACAGCAGCAGCACATCTGCCGCCATCCATGCGACAGGCGAAGCAAAGCAAGCCGCCTCAAAGCCGAAGCGCTCGATGAAGCCGAAGGCCACGGCAGTGCGCCCGACCAGCTCAAACAGGCCGGACAGCATGGCCTCGCGGGAATAGCCAAGCCCCTGCACGGCATTGCGGAAGACATAGATGATAAGCAGCGCGGGATAGAAAAGGCTGAAGATGCTCAGAAAATGCTGGGACAGGCTCAGCACCTCGTCATCCGTGATGCCAATCAGACTCGTCATAAATTTTCCGAAGAACAGGCACATCAGGAAGGCAAACACACAGTAGAAAAGGCCGACAACGGTCATCTGCCTGAGCCCCTGACGGATGCGGTCGAGCCGTCCCGCACCGTAGTTCTGCCCGACGAAGGTCGCCACGGCGATGCCCAGGCTGTCCAAGGGGCAGGTGACAAAATTGCTCACCTTGCCGCCCGCGCCCATGGCGGCAATGGCATTCACATCCAGCGCATTGACCGCCGCCTGTACCACAACGCTGCCGATGGCCGTGATGGAAAACTGAAGCCCCATCGGAACGCCGTAGGAGAACAGGCGGCGCATGTATTCGCTGTCATAGCGCAGGTCCTTTTTCGTTAAATTCAGGTCAGGGAAGCGCTTGCGGATGGTGATGAAGCAGAGAATGCCGGAGATGAGCTGTGCCAGCAGGGTGGCATAAGCCGCGCCCGCGACGCCCATGCCGAAGGAAGCCACAAAAAGAATGTCCAGCGCTATGTTTAAGAGACACGCTACAATAAGAAAATAAAGCGGCGTTTTGCTGTCGCCCAGCGCCCGCAGGATGGATGCCAAAAGATTATACAGCATGGTGGTGAACATGCCGACAAAAATGACGTGAATATAGCTGTATGCGTAATCAAACAGCTCCTCTTTGGTGTTCAGGAGGCGGAGCAGGTCATCGGTGAAAAAGTACATGGCAACGCTCATGATGACCGTCATGAAAAGACCCAGCCAGACGCACGCGCCCAGCGCGCGCTTCACGCCCTTCCTGTCGCCCGCGCCATAATCCTGCGAAATGGGAATGGCGCATCCGGAGCACATGCCCTGCACAAAGCCGATGACCAAAAAGTTGACAGCGCCCGTGGAGGATACGGCGGCAAACGCCTCCGTCCCCATGACCTGACTGACGACGATGCTGTCCGCCATCGAATAAAACTGCTGAAACAGGTTGCCGATGAGCAAAGGACCGCAGAACGCACACATCTTTTTCGCCGGACTTCCCGTCAACAAATCCGTCATGACCGTCCCTCCTTAAAGTCGCGTATGCGCGGTTATTATAATGATTTTTTGCCCCTTGTCAAGAATAATTTCCATGGAATTCGGTATAATTTTACATAAAGAGCGGATGCTGCCCGAAATGCGCTTCAAATACGGCCTGCGTCCGCCTGACAGACCGATGAACAATGCGCTTGTCTTTATCGATCCGACATTATTCGCGGGATAAAAAAGGACTGTGACGGACAAAGCATCCGTCACAGCCTATTTGCGCCATATGATTTTTTACGCAGCGACCTGCTCAAACTCCTCCCGAATCTGTTTGGAGGGGCGGGCGGTGCAGAGGGAAACGGCGACAATCATGATGCAGCTTACGATAAAAGCGGGGAGCAGCTCATAGATGGCAAACACGCCGCCCAGCGGCTTAATCAGCAGCTTCCAGATGAACACCATCGCGCCGCCGGAGACCATGCCCGCAATCGCGCCGTACCAGTTGGTGCGCTTCCAGAATAGGGAAAACAGCATCAGCGGGCCGAAGGCCGCGCCGAAGCCGGCCCACGCAAAGGAGGTGATGCCAAAGACGGTGGAATCGGAATTCCATGCAATCACCATCGCAATCAGCGTAATCAGCACCAGCGTGATGCGGGAACACCACATGACCTGCTTATCGTTTGCATCGCGCTTGAATATTCCGCGGTAGAGGTTTTGGCTGACGGCGCTGGCGGCAATCAGCAGGTAGGAGTCCGAGGAGGAAATGGACGCGGCCAGCACGCCGGCGCAGGCAAAGCCCGCCAGCACAGGGGGCAGGAACTGCGTCGCCGCATCAATGAACACATTCTCGGCCGCGCTGTTGGAAAGATAGTCCAGTCCGGACACGCTGCGACCCACGATGCCAATCATGATGGCGGCCAGCATGGAAATGCTCACCCAAATGATGGCCACGCGGCGGGAGCGCCCCAGCTCATGCTCGGAGCGGATGCCCATGAAGCGCAGCAGCACCTGCGGCATACCGAAGTAGCCAAGCCCCCATGCCATGGTGGAGATGATGCTCAGGAAGCCGTAGCTGCTGCTCGTGCCAAAGACATTGGCCTCCTCTGTCGAGGGCGCTGCTGTTTGGAACAGCGACAGATAGCCGTCATAGCTCTTGGCATTTTCGATAACCTTTTGCAGGCCGCCCGCCGCGCTGACGGACAGCGCCATAATCAGCACCAGCACGGTAATCATGACCACGGCCTGCATGAAGTCCGATGCGCTCTCGGCCAGATAGCCGCCCAAGAAGGTATAGACCAGAACGAACACCGCCGCCACAATCATCATGCCGCCGTAGGACAGGCCGAACAGGTTGGAGAACAGCTTGCCGCAGGCGCTCAGACACTGCGCCGCATACACGGAAAAGAAAATGATGATGATGAGCGAGGAAATGAGCATCAGCACCTTCTTTTTTTCATGGAAGCGCTTGGAGAAGAAGTCCGGAATGGTGAAGGCGTCCACTTTGATGCTGTAGCGGCGCAGACGCTTGGAGACAATTAAAAAGTTCAGATAGGTACCGACGGCCAAGCCGATGCACGTCCAGCCGACATCCGCCAAGCCCGTCCAGTACGCAAGGCCGGGCAGCCCCATCAGAAGATAGCCGGACATATCGGAAGCCTCCGCGCTGAAAGCCGTTACCCACGGGCCCAAGCTGCGTCCGCCCAGAAAATAGC
This sequence comes from bacterium, assembly GCA_963626285.1. Lineage (GTDB taxonomy): Bacteria > Bacillota > Clostridia > Christensenellales > Aristaeellaceae > CAVDRM01. The sequence continues at coordinate 36,723 of CAVFWQ010000004.1, forward strand.
TTTCCGTGTCCTTGTTTGCGCGGCGCGCAAAGACCACGCCGATGGCAATGACCGCCGCCATGTAAATCACCATAGCCAGCAGATGCTGCAAGTTCGCTTCGGTCATAGTGTCCCTTCCCTTCCGAGCGCAGCGTTTCCCGCCCGCTCTGCCCGTTCTGAAACGACTGAAAATAATTTCATACAGGGGCTTGATTTTTCACACATGAAGGTTTATAATGCATAACATGAAGCCTTCAAATGCGATGGCGCTATCATAGCACATCACAGAGTGAAAATCAAGGGGGTCACGCAAAAAAATGGACATAAAAAAATATGAGGTATTTGAAAAGACGGTGGACACAGCCTCACTGACGAAGGCGGCGGAGGAGCTGGGGCTTACGCAGTCCGGCGTGAGCCATATCATTGCTTCCGTTGAAAATGAATTGCAGCTCCCGCTGCTAAAGCGTTCGCGGGTGGCCACGCGGCTGACGCCGGAGGGGGAGAAGCTGCTGCCCTACATTCGGGAAATCGTGCGGCAGGAAAAGCTCCTGCGCAGCGCAGCGGAGGAGCTGAGCACGCGGGTGACCGGCACTATCCGCATCGGCACATTCACCAGCGTCGCTACGCACTGGCTGCCTGCCATGATGATGTCCTTCCAGCAGGCGCATCCGCAGGCGAACTTTCAGCTTCTGAGCGGGGATTATCATGATGTGGAGGGCTGGGTGAATGACGGGAGCGTCGATGTGGCGTTCACGACTCTGCCGACGCCGCTCAAATGCCGCTGCATACCGCTGTGCGAAGACGCGCTGATGGCCGTGCTGCCCAAGGGTCATCCGCTGAGCAGGCAGACCGTTTGCCGCGTGGAGGATGTGGCGAAGGAGGCGTTCGTATCGCTTTTGGAATCCTCGAACCACGATGCGCGGCGGGCGTTTGAGGCCGTCAAAATGCGCCCGAACATCCGCTTCCGCACGAAGGATGACTATGCGGTGATTGCGATGGTGCGGCAGGGCTTGGGCGTGAGCATCATGCCGTCCCTGCTCCTGCGCGGGAACGACGACGGCATTGAAATCCGCCCCATTGACCCGCCGGCCAGCCGCACCATCGCCCTGGCCATCCCCGCTGCCGTCCCCGGCGCCGCGACCCGCCGCTTTGCGGAGTTCGCGGTGGAATGGGTGAAGGGGAGAGGGGAGACGCCGGAAAAGAAAGCGTGAAAGTTATTCTTTTTTTCTAATCGTGAAGACGCATTCAACAGCGTTGTTCAGCCTGACCAATGCTGTCCCGATTGCTGCTATTTCGTTATGACAGTCCTGTGTCATAATATCATCTCTTTCAATTTGATACATTATGTCATATAAAAGCAGCTTCATGAAGCCGTGACCGAGATGTGAAGCCTTTTCGACCGTCGAATTTACTTGCCATTTGCAAAAATCAATGCTATACTGATTTTGTTCATAAATGGATTAAGGACGCAAAGAATCAGTTCATGTGCAATCTTGCGAGGATTGGAATAGAAGGAGGGATGGTGTTTATGGCTTCCAAGCAGGAAAGGTTTTGTCAGGCGTTGAAGAGCCGTGCGGCGGACGTGACGGAACGGTATCGGAAGGCCGGCTATTTTCCCACAGCGTCCGTGCGCGTGTTTGACAGGGAAAAGACGCTTGCTGCCGTGCAGGTGGGCGATGCACGGGAGAACTCCGTGTTTGACGCGGCGTCGCTGACCAAGATAGCGACGACGACACAGGTGCTGTTTTTAATTGACGAAGGCCGCCTTACGCTGGACACCCCCATTGAGACCCTCTTTGACGAGATCAAGAGCGATGCATTCCTTCATGCGCGGCTCAGGGATGTGACCATCCGGCGGCTGCTCACGCACACCTCCTCTATTGTGGATTGGTATCCCTTCTATTGCCAGCGCGGGGATGATTTTTTCACCGTGCTTCGCTCGGCGCTGCTCAAAAACGCGCCTATCCGCGGCATGGTGTATTCGGATTTGAATTATATGCTGCTGGGTAAAATGCTGGAAAGGATTCATCATATGCCTTTGGAGGACTGCCTGCAAAAGAATTTGGTGCAGCCGTTTCAGCTTGGCATGATGACCTATAAGCCAAGCCGCTCCTTGGATGTCATTCCCTCTTCCTACGGCAACAGCGTTGAAATGGATATGTGCAGAGAGCGCGGCATTCAGTTCAACCATTTTCGTCCGTTGGACAAGCCCGTTCAGTATGAAACAAACGACGGGAACGCGCATTACTATTTTAACGAGGTGGCAGGGCATGCGGGCATTTTTGCAAGCCCCGAAGCGTATGAGCGCCTGTGCCGCTTCTACATGACGACCGACCGTCCCGTCTTTTCAGAGGCGCAGCACGAGCAGCCGAATGCGCCGACACGCGGCCTCGGCTTCCAGTTAGGCCCGATGTACCCCTACGGATGCGGTCATACCGGCTTCACCGGCACATGCATCTGGTTTTCAAGAGAAAAAAATCTCGGCGCTGTTGCATTCACAAATCGGCTTTTTTATCTTGGATACCATAATCCGAATGCAACGGCGGATTATCGCCGCGCTCTGCATGAGACCGTTCTGACCACAGCGGAACTTTTAAGATAGGGGGAGGATTTTTCATGGCGCTTGTCGTTGGCCTGATGAACGGAACTTCTATGGACGGCTGTGACGCGGCCTTAGTCCATATTGATGAGGAGCAGACCAAGCTGCTCAAATATATCTCTCTGCCCACGCCGCCGGAGCTGAAGCGGCGCATTTTGGATTGCTGCTCGCCGGATAAGTCCAACATCCGGCTGACCTGTTCTGTCAATGTGGAGATAGGACGTTTCTTTGCCGAGGCCGCCAAGCAGGTGTGCAGGGCGGCGGAGGTGGATACCCGCGACCTGTTCTGCATCGGCTCGCACGGGCAGACGGTGTTCCACATTCCCGTGGATGAGGATGGGGCAGTGGCCTCCACCCTGCAATTGGGCGAGCCGGCCATTATCGCTTGGGAAACGGGCGCGCCCGTCGTGTCTTCCTTTCGGGCGATGGACATGGCGGCGGGCGGGCGCGGCGCTCCGCTTGTGCCGTACACGGAATACCTCTTGTACCGCTCCGATAAAAACAGGGCGCTGCAAAACCTGGGCGGCATCGGCAATGTTACCGTGCTGCCCGCGAACTGCACCTTGGAGCAGGTGTTTGCCTTTGATACAGGCCCTGCCAACATGATCATCGACGGGCTGACGGAGCATTTTTTCGGTTTGCCTTACGATGACAGCGGCAGGATTGCCGCCACAGGTACGGTCAATCAGGCGCTGCTGGCGGAATGGATGCAGATTCCCTTTGTATCGCAGAAGCCGCCGAAGGCAACGGGGCGCGAGCTGTACGGAGCGCAATTTGTAAAAGCGGCGCTGAACAGCCATCCCGATATCCGCCCGAAGGACTTCATCGCCACCGCGACCATGTATACAGCCGCCACCATTGCCTATAACTACCGCCATTTCGTGTTTCCGAAATGTCCGGTGGACGAAATCATTTTGAGCGGCGGCGGCAGCCATAACAGCTGCTTACGTCGGATGCTCAAATCGCTCCTGCCCAAGTGTGCGGTGCTGACGCAGGAGGATCTCTGCATGAACTCCGACGCCAAGGAAGCCGTGGCCTTTGCGCTGCTGGCCTATGAAACCATGAACGGCCGTCCCGGAAACGCGCCCACCGCCACCGGCGCCAGCTGTCCTGTCATCCTGGGCAACATCACCCCTGCTCCCATCCGTTAAAAACATACAGTAACGGCGCAGTCTGTAATCATACGCTTTTTCATCTGAACCATGCCGATGCCGCTTCGGGCAGATTTTAGCTATGGCAGCACCGCACAAATGAGGCGGCACGATAAATCGTGAATTTTGTGTCAGATACGATTGCAAAAATCGATGGTTTACTGGATGTAAATCGAGATTTTTGCAAGAAGTAGATGGCGCAAAAGGCACATTTTTGCGAGTCGCCGAATTGTGCGGTGATGCCCTATGTTTCAGATGCCAAACGGTATAAGACTGCGCCGTTATAGGCGTATCCATTATTCACCGACTGCCCCGACCATATCGGAGAGGACTTGATAGGAGCGGTCGAGGTATTCCTGCATGGAAAGTCCTTCCTCCCTATCCCTTGAGCTGTAAAAGGATTCGAGGTTATAGGCGGCCGGACGGTACTTGGACAGGCGCTGCATCAGCGCGGCAAAGTCGATATTTCCTTCGCCCGGCATCATATGCTCGTCTCCTGAGGCAGCGCCGTGATTGTCGTGCAGATGCATGGTGACCAGCTTGTCTCCGAACATGGTCAACGGATCCTGCGCAGGCGTAAAGCAGTTGGCATGGCCGCAGTCAAAGCAGAACCTCAGCCGCTCAGACGGTATATGCTCATAGAGATATTGGTTATAGTTCAGAAAGCGCGTGTTTTCCAGCGCGATATTGACCTGATATTGCTCCGCCGCCTCTGCCGCCCTGCGGAAGCGGCGGACGCCTGTCATATTATACGGCGGCGTGATAAATTTTTTGGTCGTATGCACCACCAGATGTTTGATGCCTCGCTCTGCGCAGGCGCGGAGCGCGTCAATCAGCGTCCGCTCGTATGCATCGCCCGCTTCGCCCTCCGTCCATGCTGCCGGCGTGGTCTCCGTCTGAAAATGCGCCGTCACCACATGGAGACCGGCGCGGAGCGCCATGTCAAACCGTTCTTCGGGGCTGTTGTTCCCCTCCGTTTCCCAATGGAGCATGACATCATCAAAGCCCGCCGAACGGATGGCGCGCATCCGTTCGTCCATCGGCGCTTCATAAAGCCCGAAACGGTCGTTATGTCCCAAGGTCGGAATTTTACTCATCTTCCTTCTGATTTTCCGTATTCTTATTTTCCTGCAGGTCTTCGTCCGGAATGCCCGCGATTCGCAGCATTTCGCCGCGCAGGTAGGTGCACAGCCGCTCCTTTTCGTCATTTGGCGCATTGTCGGGATCATATTTCGTGGGAACGCCGAAGGTGATGACGCGCTTATGCTTGTCGGCATAAATGGGAACAAAATTGCATTGCCTGCCCGTGCGGTTGTAGTAAAGCTGCCCCAGCATGGTAAAGCCGGAGAAGAAATGGCTTACGCCCGTGAGCCGATAGCGGTGGTCCGGCGTGTCGGACGAATCCTCCGGAAACAAAAGGATGTTGTCGCCCGCCTCCATCGCAGCAACGCTCTCACGGAAGGTTTCCATCAGCTTGCGCGGGTTATTGAAATAGACGGGGATGCAGTCCACGGAGCGCATGACCCACTTGGCCCAGGGAGCCAAACGCCGCGCCAGCGGCTCGCGCCATTTTTCCGGAAACCACTTGGCATGGGAAAAAATGCCGTTGACGGTGGAGTCAATGAAGGCATTCTCATCCACCATATTGCTGATGACCCACGGGCGGAAGGAAAAGGGAACATACAGGTTGGTCACGACAGGACCGTAGATTTCGCCGTGGTTGCAGACGAACACATTGGGCGCATCGCTGGGGACGTTTTCCTTGCCCTTGATCCGATGGAAATACAGCGGGCGCAGAATCAGCATAATGATTTTAACGCCGTAATGCTTGAACGAGCGACGGACGACCACATCCTCAAGCTGACGGCGAAGCGGCGCATTCGTCTGCCCGTCGTCCTCTAATTCCACATATCGGTTCAGCTTGCGCAGATGCTCTTTGGTCATGGGAAACAGCAGCGCACAGACCAGCGCGGCGAACACCAACAGCATGGCCGGCATGACCATGAGCGGGCGAAAGCCCTTCGCAAAATCCTCCAGGGTATTCGGGAACCGGTTCAAATTCAGCACACAAATCAGCGTGATGCCGATGAGCGCCAGGATTTGCCCGCAAAGGGAGGCAATTTCGATGCGGAAGCGCAGCACCCGGTCATACGCCGCGCTGACGGGATGCCCCAAGGCAAAGGCCGCTGCCTGCCGCATGTTTTTTTCAAGGCTCTGCAGCACGCGCACACACGCGCCGATGCCCAGCATACACAGGACCAACGCCAAATAGGAATCCAGCAGCGCACCGCGCAGGATGTTGGTGGAAAAAAGCGCCAGCCCGCCGCACCACAGGAGGAGACCGATTAAAAGAATATTGGAAGGGTCGTAGCCCTTGCGCAGTGTCCGTTTCATCACAAAGTCGGTCAGATAATAGGAAAGCACCGTGCTTAAAAAGGCAACGCCCATGCAGATGAGCATTTCGCCCGCCGTACAGCCGATAAAGGTGTAGGTCATGATCAGCGTTGCTTGAATGGCCGCAGCCGTCACCAACAGCATCGTTTGAAAGGTGCGGTGGGCATGCACGGCGGAAAGCGCGGCCATGTCCTTTTCATCCTCCGCACTCTTGAGAAGAGACCTGTCCTCATGCCGTGTCCGCCAAAGGCTGACGGTTTCCAGAATCATGGTGATGGCATAGCCGCCCAAAAGCGAAAAAGCCGTGCCGGACGGAACGCAGAAAAACAAGATAAGCGCCAGCGGCAGAAGCTCCGCCGCTTGCACAAGAATCAAATTCCGGAAGACCCGCATGGGCTTGCGCCCTTGGCCGATGTCCCGATTGAGACGGCCGGATGCCGCCATTGGCCGCAGCGTCATCAAAAAAACCAGCAGCATCAGCACCCAGAAAAGCTGATTATCCAACCGAATGGGGACGGTGACCACCAAGGTCAACGCGACAAGCCCCGTCGCGCCCAGCACGGCGCAGGCGATGAGCTTGCTTTTTTGGGAAAGGTGCGCAAACTCCAGGGGATGCAGCCAGCGCCCGAACATCACGGCGATTCGCCCCAGCAGGAACAGACCGCCGCCAATCATGGGGTTTTCCAGCAAAAGGCTGGACGAGAGCATACAAAACAAAAACGAAAACAGAACGGAGAAAGCACTTAAATCAATCAGCGCCTGCTCCGGTCTTTTTTCCTGCCGAACGGTGTCTCTCTTCTTCGTCTTTTCGGTCACGGCTGCCTCTCCTTCATCTCTTCCTGTATGCGCCGGTCGGCACGGACAAGCGTTTCCGTCAGAAGCGGCGCTTTGATGATGGTCACGCTGCCAAAGGGCAAATCAAGCGTCCGTTCCAGCAGATACCGCGCCGCGTCCAGCGTCTCCTGAACGGCTCTTCGGCCTGCCTCATCCGCGTTGATGCTTTTCCCAAGCAGCAGCAGACGGCGGTTCAGCCCCATATGTGCATCCCAGACGACCTCTGGCAAAGCGGGGCAGGGATAGAAGGCGAGCTTTTTGCTTTTCAGTTCCTCTAACAGCGCCTTCATTTCCGGCAGGAGCATTTCCCGCTGAGCGTTGAGCAGGGCGGACAGTACTTCTTCGCCCTCCGGCAGGGAAATAAGCTGGATCAAAAGGGAACACATTCCCTCCTCCTCCGGCGATGCGGTCAGCGCACAGTACAAAAGCATATCCAGCTTCTGCATCGGGTCGCGGATGATTTCCGTCTTCTCACGGTAACGCTCAAACGCCGCCCGCGCATGTTCCACACACAGGGCGGACAAAACCTGCAGTTTGCTTTCAAAATGGTGATAAAAGCTGCCCTTGGAGCAGCCCTGCGTTTCCAAAATGTCGCTGATGGTCGTTTCCGCATAGCCCTTGCTGAAAAAAAGCCGCTCTGCCGCCGCCAGCAGTTCCCGCTTTCGAAGCTCTCCCTTGCGCATGACTTTCTCTCACCCGTTCCCCGTCAGTTATACTCAATGACCTGCTGAATCATTTTATAGGTGGAGGTACACAGCAGCTCACGCTTGTACTCCGTCCCGTTCCGCAAATAGACGCGGTAGGTTTCGTAGACATAGCCCGTCCGCGCCTTTTTCAGCACCTGCTCCGTCCCCGGCTCTAAATTCGTGTTCCGTTGATAAATCGGCTCGTCCGGCGGGTCTTCGCGGGAAATGAGCTTTGTTTGCAGCTCAATGCTTTCTCCCGCGCCCAGTGTGACCCCGTAAATTTCCACCGTCAGCTTGCCGCGGGAGGACATGGACTTGCCCTGCGTATAATAGCAAACGATGAAAATGGGGTTATTACTGTCGTTTTTGAATTTGAAGTCCAGATTCGGCCAGTTGACCGTCGCATCGCGGCCGGGGTCAACATAAGTGCTGGGCCAGGTATGGGGTGAGCGGTATACAAGCGTCATATCGGCCATCATCGCCGCATTAAACAGCGTACTGGATACCTGACACACGCCGCCGCCCACCTCCTCGGTCGTCGTGCCGCCAGCAATGGCTGCGGCGGGCAGATAGCCCTTGGCGGTCGTGCGCTGGCCGGTGGTCGAATTAAAGGAGAAGGTGTTTCCTGCGTTCAGCACCGTACCGTTGACGGCCTGTGCCGCAAGCTGCACATTGGTGTTGCGGTTATAGTCCGCCGTCGTCTCCGTGGTATAGGAGGAAATCTTCGTGAACGTGTTCATCAGCTCGACGCGGGTCATGGCGGGCATGACGGACTCGGTATCCTGCTGCACGGTGGCGGTAAAATTTTTCCCATCGAGCTGGGCGATCAGCGCATTGTACAGCGCGTCCGTGTCCAGCTTTTTTCCGATCACCTCATCCGTAAACGTGAACTGGCGGGATGAAAAGTCAAACGTGGCGACCATCGCGTCAGCGGCCTCCACATTGACGGCGGCAGCCAAGGTATCCACATAGGTGCGCACATCCGTCTTGTCATAGGTCACCTGCGTGTAAAAATACGCCTTCTGCGAGGTCGTGTACTGCCGCACCTGATACCGCCATTCCATCGGGGTCACGGACGAGCCGAGTGTCTGCACCGTGTTCTGCCGTCCCAGTGCCCATGCCTCATCCAACACAGCCTGAATGTTTCGCTCAAACGGGACGGACGAGGAATCCAGCAGGTAAGACGTGCCGTCCACCTTTACGGTCATGCTGAGCTGCTGCCCCTGATAGCTCTCGCTGCTTAAAAGCGCCTGCTCAGCCTGTGCGCGGGTCAGGCCGCCGATGGATACGCCGTCCACCGTCACGCCGTCAATATAGGTTTCCGATTTGAGAGAATCCGCCTTTTCCCGAAACGGCGCATAGGCCGTGTACGCCTGTGCGATGAAAAACAGCATCAGGGCAAGAATGACGAGCGAAATCAGAGAAACGACGCCCCAAGGCGCTTTCTTTTTCCCGCTTTGACGGGTGCTGCGGGCGGGCTGCTGCGGCTCATTTGCAAAGCTGCGGCGCCGGCGGCTGCCCTGCTCATCATACGGAGAATAGCCGCCCAAGGGGTCATCGTCATAGGGAGCATTTTGATAAGAAGCGCCGCCGCGCTGCGGCCGCTCCTGCCATGCGGCGTTTTCATAAAACGGGTCGGATTGATAAGCCGCCCGCCGCCCCGCTTGCGTATCGGTTTGCTGCGGCTCGTCGGGATATGAGGCATTCTGCAGATACCATTCGTCCTGCTGGTACACGGGGCGATGCGCCCCGTTCTGCTCGCTTCGTCCTGCCATGCGGCGCACCTCCTTAACCATACCGAATTCTACTTTTGTATTGTATCGGATTGTATTTTTCTTGTCAAGTCGGGGAAAATCTCGTCTAAGCCTTGTCAAAACCGATTTCTTGGGGTATATTGACAAGGAGGAGGTGAACATCCGACCATGTTCAAAAAATGGATTGCACTCTTGCTGTGCCTGGCCCTGCTGTCCCTGCTTCCCGCCGCGTTCGCGCAGGAGGAGAAGGTGCTGAACGTCTTTACATGGGAGCTGTATATTGACGATGCATCCATCGCTCAATTTGAAAGCGAAACGGGCATCAAGGTCAATTATACCAACTTCAATACCAACGAGGAAATGCTCATCAAGCTGCAAAGCGTACAGGGCGGCGAGTATGACCTCATCATTGCCAGCGACTATATTCTGAACATCGCCCGCAAGGAGGGGCTGCTTCAGAAGCTGAACAAGGATATGCTCCCGAACTACAAGAACCTTGACCCGGCGACATTGTCTCAATACTACGATGAAAACAACGAATACACCGTCCCCTATATCGTCGGCACGCCGCTGATTGTCTACGACCCCGCTCAGGTGGATTTTGAAATCACCGGCTATGAGGACTTGTGGAATGAGGAACTGCGCGACAGCGTGGTGGTGATGGATGATGCGAGGAACATCATCGGCATCACCTTAAAGACGATGGGTCAGTCCTTCAACGTGACGGACGATGCCGTTTTAGCCGAGGCCAAAGAAAAGCTGGCGGCGCTTCGCCCCAACATCCGCGTGTTCAATTCCGATACGCCGCATCAGGACATTCTTTCCGGCGAATGCGCTGCGGGCTATATGTTTACGCCCTATGTCGTCATGGCGCTTCAGGAAAACCCTGATTTGAAGGTCGTCTTCCCCAAGGAAGGACTGGGAATCGGCATTGACAGTATGGTCATCCCCGTCAACGCGCCGCATCCCGAAAACGCGCACAAGATGATTAACTTCCTGCTGGATGCAAAGGTCGGCGCTCATGTGGCGGAGGAGCAGCTTTTTACTACGCCGAATGCCGCAGCGCACGAATATTTAAGCGATGAACTTCGCAACAACCCCGTTCTGAACATCGATGCCGAATTGCTGGAGGACGCGGAATTTATCAAGGATTTGGGCGATTACGAGTCCGTCTATCAGGAAATCTGGAAAAATTTTAAGCTGCTGTAATGCTGATGCCGCGCAGTTTAAGCAAAATTGCGCGGCATTGTATTGCCGAAGGAGATTAATATGCTGCTGAAATGTCTGTTGGTGATTGGATTTTGTCTGTTGTACTGGCTGATGTGCTACATGCTGACGGGAGGGGACAAGAAAAACATGCTCGGCTTCCGCTCCTATCCAACGGCGGTACAGGAGCTTGTCCGGCAGGACGAACGGCTTGGCAAGCTTGCGCCGAAGAAGGTCGATTTGAAGGCCGTCCTCGTGTCCAACATCCTTGCGTTCACCATCCTCTTTTTTGTTATCGGCGCGGTGCTGCATTACGCCGCCGGCTTCAGGGGCTTTTCGGACACCTTCCTGTATTTCCTGCTTTTCGGACAGGTGCTCAATGCATTTGACCTGGTGGTGATTGATTTGCTTTGGTGGCGCAGTACGCCGCGTATTCGCTTTTCCTGTGTGCCGGATAAAGCAATGTATCAAGACCCCGAGCAGCATATTGATTCGTTCCTGCGGGGAATCGTGATGTTCGCCGCGGCCGCTGCGCTGGCCTCCTTACTGCTCCTGCTGCTGCCGTGAGCTTTTGAAAGTAAGCAGATGATACTGCGGCTCAGCGCCCAGACGAATCGGCAAAATGGACGTGCCGACTCCGTTGGACACCAGCATATCTACATTCTTTTCATGAAACCAGCCGCTCCGATAGCGATTGCCGTAATTGCTGGAGGAACGGGGGGCAAAACCGAACGGCGCGACCTGTCCGCCGTGGGTGTGGCCGCACAAAAGAAGCTTAAAAAACGGCGCTTCAATGTCCGGTAATATATCCGGCGTATGGGAAACAAGCACGGTATAGTCTGCATTCGGCGCGGCCTCCCGTGCTTTTTCCAAATCAGGACTGCCGTTGTAATAATCGTCAATGCCCGCAAAGGCGATGGTCTGCCCGTCTCTTTCGATGATGACGGCATCGTTGACCAGCGGCGTGACGCCCGCGCTTCGCATGGCATTTTCCAGCGTCGGCAGGTCGCCCTCCGTATCCGTCTTGTCATGGTTTCCGATGACGCCCACCACGCCGCAGCGGGCCCGAATGGTCGGCAGCGCCTCAAAGAAGCGGACGGAATCAGCCGGTTTTTGGCCGTAATCACCGCCGAAAATAACGATATCGGCATCTAACGCATTGATTTTTTCCGCCAGCTGCCGAACACGGTCGTCCCGAAAATATGCGCCGTAATGAATGTCCGATAAAAAGACGATTTTGAACCCATCGAAAGCCGCCGGAACAAGCGGCGATTCAACGGTCTTTTCTTTCAGAAAGAGCTGATTGGCCAGCCACAGGGGATAAAAAATGATGCAGGATACCGGCAAAAGCAGCAGGAGCTTGCCTAAAAGCGGTGTTTTTGTGTGCGTTTTGCGCTTTTTGTGTTGGTGCATAATGTCCTCCCGCCCATTTTTTCGCACTGATTGTAGCATACTCTGCCATAATTGGCAACTTGCCGGCAGCGCCTGTCTCTGGTAAAATATACGGGTCAAAGGGGGTTTGCAGGATGCGGGTAACAGAGGTTCGGATTGCCGCGCTGACCGAAACGGCCTTAAAGCAGGCATATGCCGCGGCAAAACATTGGTTTTCAGCGCCTGATATGTATAAAGAGGCGTTCAATATGCGGGACTATTTTTTGGCTTGCGCAAAAATCGGCACTGAAACGGACGATTTGCGGGCAATGTTCCTCCGCTTGCAGGAGGAAGGCAGGAACTTTGAGAATTTTTGTCCGCTGCGCAGTGCTGTCTATCTGTTGGGGCTGTTGTGCGCGGCGTTTGCGCATGGCGAAGCGCGTGAAAATTTCCGTGACCCAAGCGGCATTTGTTCCCTTTTAGGGAGCGCTGCGCGTATGCCCGCGCAGGCGCATTTTGCTTCGCTGACGGAGGAAAACGCTCATACAATCGGCGAAAAAATGTTTCTGCGCTATGGTTTGCAGGGCGTGCGCGGCGAAGCGGCCGATTCTCTTAGCGTGCTGACGCTTTATGTACTGCCCGCATTCGAGCGGGATATAGGCAGTATGGATGCAGCCGAGGCCGAGGCACGGGCTTTTCTGCATCTTTTGACGCTTGTCAAGGACACCTCTGCCGTTGCCGCGCTGGGCATGGAAAAAACAGAGGCGCTGTCCGAAAAGGCAAAGGCGCTCATGTCCGATGCCTCCGCCGATAAAATCCGCCTGTTCGGGGACGAACTGCAGGCATTGCATGTTCCGTTAAACGGCTATATTTCTCTGTTGGCCTGCGCCTTCGCTCTGCGCAGCTTTTGCGCTGTCTCCTGATACAGAAAGACCGCTTCGGCGGGCTTGCCTTTGATGGTTTGAGCTGCCTTAATTCTGCCTACCTTCAGCCATTCATTCAAATTGATAAGGGATGGGTCGCGTGTTATAATAGCGCAAGCGCAGGGCTGGAAAAGCTTTTTTCCATGTCACGGCAGTAAATCGCTCGCCCTGCTGCGCATATCGGGGAGGATAAACATGGGGAAGCTGATCGGCATTGACCTCGGTACGACAAATTCCTGCGTTGCTTTCATGGAAAACGGCGAGGCGACCATTATTCCAAACGCAGAGGGCGGGCGCACAACGCCGTCCGTCGTCGCTTTTACAAAATCCGGCGAACGTCTCGTCGGGCAGGTGGCCAAACGGCAGATGGTCACTAACGCCGCCCGCACCATTTCGTCCGTCAAGCGTGAAATGGGCACGGACTGGAAAAAGGACATTGACGGGAAGAGCTACACGCCGCAGGAAATTTCCGCCATGATTCTGCAAAAGCTAAAAAGCGATGCGGAAAGCTACATTGGCGAAAGCGTCACGGATGCCGTCATCACCGTGCCTGCCTATTTTACGGACGCGCAGCGGCAGGCCACCAAGGACGCCGGACGCATTGCGGGCTTCAATGTGCAGCGCATCATCAATGAGCCGACCGCGGCGGCGCTGGCCTACGGCATAGACAAGGAATCCCCGCAGAAAATCATGGTGTATGACTTGGGCGGCGGCACATTTGACGTATCCATTCTGGATATCAGTCAGGATGTTATTCAGGTGCTGGCGACCGCCGGGAACAACCATCTGGGCGGCGATGATTTTGACCAGTGCGTGACCAAGTATCTGATTGAGGAATTTAAGCGGACAGAACATGTTGATTTGATCAGGGACGCGACCGCCATGCAGCGTGTGCGCGAAGCGGCGGAAAAAGCGAAGGTCGAGTTGTCCTCCTCCATGTCCGCGACCGTCAACCTGCCCTTCCTCTGCCAGGGAGCGGACGGACCGAAGCACATGGAGCTGACCGTCACCCGCGCCAAGTTCAACGAACTGACGCGCCATCTGGTGGACGCGACCACAGGACCGGTCAAGCAGGCCATGCAGGACGCGGGGCTGACGGCGAATGATTTGTCCAAGGTTCTGCTGGTGGGCGGCTCCAGCCGCATCCCCGCCGTGCAGGAGGCCGTTAAGCGCATGACGGGCAAGGAACCGTTCAAAGGCATCAATCCGGATGAATGCGTGGCGATGGGCGCTTGCATTCAGGGCGGTGTGCTGGCCGGAACGGTCAAGAGCCTGCTGCTGATTGACGTAACGCCTCTGTCGTTGGGTATTGAGACCGTGGGCGATGTGTTCACCCGCATCATTGAGCGCAACACCGCGCTGCCCGTTCAGCGCAGCCAGGTATTTACCACGGCGGCAAATTTTCAGACGACCGTCGAGGTCAACGTTCTGCAGGGCGAGCGCGAGATAGCCTCTTACAATAAATCCCTTGGCAAGTTCAAGCTCACCGGCATTCGGCGCGCCCTGCGCGGCGTTCCGCAGATCGAGGTGACCTTCAGTATCGATGCCAACGGCATCGTCCATGTGACCGCCAAGGACTTGGGAACGGGGCACGCGCAGGACATCGTCATCAGCGGCTCGTCCAATATGTCGCAGGCCGAAATCGATCAGGCCATGCGCGATGCGGAACGCTTTGCCGTGGAGGACAGGCGCAAAAAGGAGCATCAGGCGCAGAAAAACAGTGCGGAATCCATGCTGGCGCAGGCCAGGCGCGTTCAGCGCAAGCTGAAAATCCCCGACAGGGAAAAACTGAACGATGCCATCCGTGAACTGGAGGAGGCCGTTCAGCGCGATGACGACTACGCCATGAAAACGTCGACCGAGGCGCTGGAAGCGTTGCTCAACGCCGCCGGACAGTATGTCAGCAACGATAACGAGCAAAACGACGACGGCACATACGACGCTACGCCGCACGCTTAACGGGGCGGCACACCGATACCTGACAGGGGTCTCATGGAATGGGAGGAAAGGCAGAAGGTCATGTTTGGGTATATTTCCGCTAACCAGTCCGCGCTTGACAAGCAGGCGCAGGCGCGGTATCGGGCATATTACTGCGGCCTTTGCAGGGCGCTGAAGGAAAGGCACGGACAAATCGGCCGCATGACGCTGAGCAATGACCTGACCTTTCTTTTCATCCTGCTCTCTTCCCTGTATGAGCCGAAGGAAACGCTGGCCGAGGCGCGCTGCGCCCTGCATCCCGTCAAACGCCGCACATTTCTGCAAAACGAATTTTCGGCGTATGCGGCGGATATGAACCTTCTTTTATCCTACTATAAGGCGCTGGACAACAAGAAGGACGAGCATGACCCGGCGCATGGGGCAACCGAACAGCTCCTGCGCAAGCGCTTTCGGCACGTGCGGCGGCTCTATCCGCAAAAATGCGAATGCATCGGTGAATGCATTGAGCGCATCGGCGTGCTGGAGGACCAGAAAAGCACGGATGTCGATGCCCTGTGCAACCTGAGCGGCATCATGCTGGGCGAGGTGTTTGCCTGCCGAGACGATAACTGGACGCCCATCCTGCGGCAAATCGGCGCGGGTCTTGGGCGCTTCGTCTACTTCATGGATGCCTATGAGGATTATCAGGCAGACCGCCGTGCCCATCGGTTTAATCCCCTGACGGCGCTCCATGAGCAGCCGGACTATGAGGCGCTGTGCAGGCAGACGCTGACGCTGCTCATTGCGGACGCGACCGAAGCCTTTGAACTGCTGCCGCTGGAAAAGGATATTGACATTCTCAGAAACGTGCTGTACAGTGGTGTATGGGCGCATTATGCGCGAATGCATCGACAAGAAAAGGAGCAAACGGATGGTCAGTGATCCATTTCAGGTGTTGGGCGTTTCTCCGTCAGCCTCGGAGGACGAAATCAAGGCCGCCTACCGCAAGCTGGCAAAAAAATATCATCCTGACCTGAATCCCGGCTCCGCAACGGCTGAAGCCAAGATGAAGGAAATCAACGAAGCGTATTCTGAGGCCATGAAGATGAAGAAGGGCGGCTATACCGGCTCGTCTTCCTATGGTCAAAGCAGCGGCTACGGCGGTTCATCCTCGTCCGGTCAGCAGCGCTATGGGCAGCAGGGCTACGGCAGCTCCTACGGCCGGCAGGAAAGCCCGTATGACCAGGATGATTGGAATCCGTTTGGAGGCTTCGGCGGATTCGGAGGCTTCGGCGGATTTGGCGGGTACGGGCGGCAAAATACATCCTACGGCCGCACGACCAGCCGCTCCTATGACAACCCGGAATTACAGGCGGCCAGCGATTATATCAATACAGGGCGGTTTCAGGAAGCAATCACCCTGCTCAACCGCATTTCGAGCCGTGATGCCGCATGGCACGCTTTGAATGCACGCGCCAACATCGGGCTCGGCAACCGAATTGCCGCGCTCAACAGCGCACGGCAGGCCGTGCAGATGGAGCCTGATAACCTTGAATACCGTCAGCTTCTGAATCAGCTTGATTCCACAGCGCAGAGCTATCAGCGCTCCGGCTCGGCCTACGGCTTTCCCAATGCGCTCTGCTCTAATCCCTGCATCACCTGCATGATGGCCAATGTGCTGTGCAACTGCCTGTGCAACGGCTGCGGCATGGGACGTTTTTACTGCTGACGCAGAGCATATGTTTTTGAAAAAAGGAGATAAAAGCAATGTCATTCTGGCAAAAAGTCAAGGCATCCTTAACGAATTTCATGAATGGCCGCTATGGGCAGGACAACTTGGGCACCTGTCTGTTCGTTGTAGCACTGGCGCTGCTGATTATCAACCTGTTTCTCGGAACGGGCATTCTGTCGCTGCTGGCGTGGGCGCTCTATATCTGGATGATCTTCCGCATGTTCTCAAGAAACCGCGAAAAGCGCATGGAGGAGAACCGGAAATACCTTGCGCTGACCGGCGATTGGAAGAAGAGATTCAGCCAATTCCGTGTGCGCCTCAAGAACCGCAAGGAATACAAATATTTCAAATGCCCTAAGTGCCACGCCCTCCTGCGCCTGTCCCGCGGCTGCGGCGAGGTGACCGTCACCTGCGGGCGCTGCCATCACGAATTCAAGCAAAAGGCATGAAACAAAAATCCATACGAAGAGACTCCGCAAGCGCAGTTTCTCATAGAAAAAAGACGGCACTCATGCCGCCTTTTTATGTTGTAATATGTATTATTTTCCGACTTCGATTCGTGTCAGCGCGCGGCGCAGCTTGGCCTCTGCGACGGCGAATTGCGCGTCCTCATGGGCAAGCTCCTTCATCTGCTCCTCGGCTGCAACACGGGCACGCTCTGCGCGAGGGACATCGATTTCGTCCTCCCATTCAAAAGTGGTCGCCATGATGCGCACCTCACCGCCGGATACGCTGACCATCCCGCCGCTGCAAGCAGCGGCGCGGGTGCTGCCCTCCGCATCCGTGACGCGGGCTTCACCAGTGCCGAGCGGCGCGGCATAGTCAATATGTCGCGCCAGAATACAGGCATCGCCCTCTGTTGTGCGAACGATGACGCGCTCTGCCTGCCCGTCAAACGCCATGCTGTCCGGCGTGACGATTTGCAAATGAAACGTTGCCATGCTCATTCACCCTTTTTGGCCTTTTCCACGGCTTCGTCGATTGTACCGACGAACAGGAACGCGCTCTCCGGCAGGTCATCATGCTGACCCTCGATGATTTCTTTGAAGCCGCGAATCGTCTCCTTGAGCGGCACATACTTGCCCTCCATGCCGGTGAACTGCTCGGCTACGGAGAACGGCTGGCTCAGGAAGCGCTGCACCTTGCGGGCGCGGGCGACGATAAGCTTGTCCTCATCGCTCAATTCATCCATGCCCATGATGGCGATGATATCCTGCAATTCTTTATAGCGCTGCAGGATGCTCTGTACCTGACGGGCGACCTCATAATGCTCGTTGCCGACCACTTCGGGGCTTAAAATCCGGCTGGTGGATTCCAGCGGGTCAACGGCGGGATAAATGCCCAGGGAGGAAATGCTGCGGCTCAGAACGGTCGTTGCATCCAGATGGGCGAAGGTCGTTGCAGGCGCGGGGTCGGTCAGGTCATCCGCAGGAACATATACGGCCTGCACGGACGTGATAGAGCCCTTCTTCGTGGAGGTGATGCGTTCCTGAAGCGCGCCCATTTCGGTCGCCAGTGTCGGCTGATAGCCGACGGCGCTCGGCATACGGCCGAGCAGAGCGGACACCTCAGAGCCGGCCTGCGTGAAACGGAAAATGTTATCAATAAACAGAAGCACATCCTGATTTTCGCGGTCGCGGAAATATTCCGCCATCGTCAGCGCGGACAGGCCGACGCGCATACGCGCTCCCGGCGGCTCGTTCATCTGGCCGTAGACCAACGCGGTTTTGGACAGAACGCCGCTTTCCTTCATTTCGTTATACAGGTCGTTGCCCTCGCGGGTACGCTCTCCGACACCGGCAAACACGGACAGACCGCCATGCTGCTTGGCGATGTTGTGAATCAGCTCCATAATCAGAACGGTTTTGCCGACACCTGCGCCGCCGAACAGACCGATTTTGCCGCCTTTTGCATACGGGGCAATCAGGTCAACGACCTTGATGCCCGTTTCCAGAATCTCGGTCGAGGTCTCCTGGTCCTCATAGCCGGGCGGGTCGCGGTGAATCGGCCAGCGTTCCGCCGTTTCGGGCTCCGGCTTTTCGTCGATGGCCTGCCCCAAGAGGTTGAAGATACGGCCAAGGCATTCCTTGCCGACGGGAACGGTGATAGGGCTGCCGGTATCCACGGCCTCAAGCCCGCGCACCATGCCGTCGGTCGCGTTCATGGACACGCAGCGGACGACATTGTCGCCTACATGCTGCGCAACTTCTGCGACGATTTTCTTGTCGCCGTTCTGAATTTCAATGGCAGAAAGCAGTTCGGGCAGATGACCGTCCTCAAAGCGGATGTCCAGCACGGGGCCGATGACCTGAACGACCTTGCCCTTGTTTTGTTCGCTCACGTTTGCTCCTTTCCCGATGCCTTATTCTTCCGCACCGGCCACGATTTCCGTGATTTCTTGGGTGATCGCGCCCTGACGGGCACGGTTATATTTGAGCCGCAGGTCCGAAATCATCGCATCTGCGTTTTTGGTGGCGGAATCCATCGCATTGCGGCGTGCTGCCACTTCGCTGGCATAGGAATCGCACACCGCACTGTACAGACGACCCGCCAGAAAATCCGGCATAACTTTCTTCAGCAGCTCGGCTGCCTCCGGCTCATACACCGTAGAAGAGGCAAGCTCTTCCGGCTTTTGCTCCGTTCTTGCGATGGGCAGAAGCTGCTCCAAAGCGACCTCCTGCGTCATCATGGACTTGAAGCCGGTGTACACCAGCCACAGCTCGTCAAATTTTTCCGTTTGATAGCCGTCCATCAGCATGGCCGCCAGCTTATAGCATTTGCCGACGGAAAGCCCTTCTACATGAGCGTATTCCTCCGACAGAAGCTCCGCGCCGAGGCGGTTATACTTCTCGATGGCCTTTCTTCCCAGCGGCAGGACGCAGAAGGGGACATCCCCCGTATGCGCCTGCACTGCCTTAAAGACATTGTTGTTATAGCCGCCTGCCAGACCGCGCTCACCGGCGATGATGACATAGCACCTGCGCTTCACGGGACGCGCCGTGGCAAACGGCACGGTCTTGTCCCCGCAGTGCATAACGGCGGCTGTCATAGCTTCCATGGAAATAGCCGCATAGGGCTTGCTCTTTTCCATGCGCTCCTTCACGCGGCGGAGCTTGGAGGTCGCCACAAGCTGCATGGCCTTGGTGATCTGCATGGTGCTTTCCACGCTTCGGATGCGCAGCTTAATGTCCTTCATGGACGCGCCGGCCACAGTCACCCCTCCTTACTGCTTCGCTTTGATAAAATCCTTCGTATAGGCTTCGAGCGCCGCCTTCAGCTGCGCCTCGGTGTCCCTGCTCAGCTCACCGGTCGTGCGGATGGCCTCCAGCACAGGCATATGCTGTGCCGCCATGCGCTCATACAGCCCTTCCTCATATTCGGCAGCATCACGAACCTCGATCTCCTTCAGGAAGTCGTGCGTGACGGCGTAGAAAATGCACACCTGATTTTCCACGGGGACAGGGTGGCTGTGATTCTGCTTGAGCACGGCCACGATGCGCTCGCCCTGCGCCAGACGCGCCTTGGTGTCTGCGTCCAAGTCCGAACCGAACTGCGCGAAGCCCTGCAGCTCACGATACTGGCTGTACAGGAGCTTAAGACTTCCGGCGACCTTCTTCATGGCCTTAATCTGCGCATTGCCGCCGACACGGCTGACGGAGATACCGGGGTTGACAGCCGGCATAATGCCCGCATGGAACATTTCCGTTTCCAGGAAAATCTGACCGTCGGTAATCGAAATCACGTTGGTCGGGATGTACGCGGAAACATCGCCCGCCTGGGTCTCAATGATGGGCAGCGCAGTGATGGAGCCGCCGCCGTGCGCAGGATCAACACGCGCCGCACGCTCCAGCAAACGGCTGTGCAGATAGAAAACATCGCCCGGATAAGCCTCGCGTCCCGGCGGGCGGCGAATCAGCAGTGAAAGAGCGCGGTACGCCACGGCGTGCTTGGACAAATCATCATAGACAATCAGCACGTCCTTGCCCTTGTCCATAAAATATTCCGCCATTGCGCAGCCGGAATAGGGCGCAATGTATTGAAGCGGCGACAAATCGGATGCCGTTGCGCTGACGACGATTGTATAATCCATCGCGCCCGCTGCGGACAGGGTATCCACCAGCTGCGCCACAGTCGAGCATTTCTGGCCGATGGCCACATAAATGCAGATGACATCCTTGCCCTTCTGGTTAATGATGGTATCCAGCGCAATGACCGTTTTACCGGTCTGACGGTCGCCGATGATCAGCTCGCGTTGACCGCGGCCAATCGGAATCATGCTGTCAATGGCCTTGATGCCCGTCTGAAGCGGCACGGAAACGCTTTTTCTTTCGATGATGCCGGGGGCATTGCGCTCAATGGGGCGGTATTCCCTGGATTCAATCGCGCCCCGGCCGTCTATGGGCTGCCCCAGCGCATTGACCACGCGGCCGATGAGCGCCTCGCCAACGGGTACGGAGACGACGCGCCCCGTGCGCTCCACGGTATCGCCCTCGCGGATGCCCTCGTCGCTGCCCAGCATAACGATGGCAACGGAGTTCTCCTCCAAATTCAGCGCCATGCCGTATTCGCCGTTTTGAAAGCGCACCAGCTCGTTGGCCATGCAATGCTCCAAGCCGCTGGCGCGGGCAATGCCGTCGCCGATCATCAGGATGGTGCCCGTATCGCTCTGGCTGATTTTGTTCTCGTAATGCTTGATTTGCTCTTTAATGAGCTTGGAAATTTCTTCTGGTTTTAACTGCATCGTATCACCGCTTTCAGTCAATCCGGCCAATGAAGCTGGCCGTCGGAAACGCAGATAATTTCATTCATCCCCCGTCATCGAGCGGTGAATGGCCTCCAAACGGTGGCGAACGGTGTTGTCGTACCGCTTGCCGTCCATTTCCAGTATCGCGCCGCCCAGCACGGCAGAATCCACCTGCTCGGACAGAACGACCGTTTTTCCTGTCATGCCGCGGAGCTTTTCAAGAAGCCGCTCGCGCTGCGCATTGTCCAGCGGCGCGCCCGTTGTCACCCGCGCCTCCAGCACCCTGTGGTCACGGTTGAAATTTTCTCGGTATGCCTGTTCGCACCCGTTCAGCTCATGAAGCGCGGAACGCTCCAGGAGGAGCTTCAGAAAATTCAGCACATAGGGGTGTATCTGACCGCGCAGAGCGCTGTCTAAAATGGAGAGCCGCTCCGCCTTGGACAGTGACATATTGGACAACAGGCGAATAAAATCAGGCTGCTCCTTCAAAACACCCAAGAGAGCTTTTAATTCGTCCAGCACCTCGGCTTCGATTTTTTCCTCAGCGCACAGGGCATACAGACCGTCGCCGTATTCTCTGCTCAGCTCCGTCACGGCTGTTCACCCACGTTCCTGATGAATTCATCCACAAGAGCCTTATGGTCGCTTTCGTTGATTTCACGCTCCACGACCTTGGACGCAATGCTGACGGCAATATCGGAAATCTCTCCGCGCACATCCTGAAGCATCTGCTTCTTTTCCTGCGCGATTTCTTCCTCAGCCTTTCGCTTCATATGGCTGACCTGGCTGCTGGCCTCGGCAATCATGCTGTCGCTTTTGCGCTGCGCCGTCTGAACGGCATTGCGAACCAAACCGTCCGCTTCCTCGCGGGCGGCTGCCAGCCTGCTTTCATATGCCTGCTTCATGTCGGCGGCGGCGCTGCGGCTTTCGTCGGCCTCTTCATAAATCTTTTTGACCTGCGCCTCGCGCTCGGCCACGACCTTCTGCACGGGCTTGAACAAAAACTTCTTGAGGATGACCAGCATGATGAGCAGATTGGCAAGCGAAATGAGAATCTGCCAAATGTTGACAGAAATGATTTCAAGTGTCTGCATGGGCTCTGCCTTTCTATGAATGGCTTGGAAAATTGACAAAAATTAAAGCAGACCTGCGCCCCAAGTGGTCACTGCTTCCTTCAGAAGATTGATGAAAATACGGGGCGCAACGAAGATCAGCAGAATGCCGATGACCAGGCCGTACAGACCGGTGGTTTCGGCGATAGCATCGCCCATGATGAGGGTCGAGGTGATTGCGCCCTTCGCCTCCGGCTGGCGGCCGATGGCTTCGCAGGCCTTGGCAGCGGCGTTGCCTTCGCCGATACCGGGGCCGATGCCGGCGATGAGGGCGAGACCGGCGCCGATAGCGCAGCCGGCGAGAATGATTCCGATAGCAAGTTCAAGCATGGTAGGAGCCTCCTTAATCATTTTCTGATTATGCAGTATGCAAAGCCTTTTTAGCATTTCGCTTTGCCTTACGCCGTTCGTAGTCTTCCTCCGGGAAGCCGGTTTGGATGTAGATCATGGTCAGCATGGCGAAAATGAACGCCTGCATGCAGCCGCTGAAGATGTCCAGATACAGGGACAGAATCGCGGGGAGACCGATTTGCAGGAACGGAAACTGACCCAGTATACCGGGCAGCCAGCCGAGCAGCAGCTTGG
Source organism: bacterium (assembly GCA_963626285.1). Classification (GTDB taxonomy): domain Bacteria; phylum Bacillota; class Clostridia; order Christensenellales; family Aristaeellaceae; genus CAVDRM01. The sequence goes on from CAVFWQ010000004.1 coordinate 59,710, forward strand.
AAAGGCTCTGCAGGGCTGCGGCGACCAGCGTCGAAATGACCACGCCGGACAGCACGTTGCCGTAATGACGGAAGGACATGGACACGGGCGTCGCAATCTCGCCGATGATGTTAAACGGGCCAAAGACAAACAGCGGCTCGAAAAAGCCCTTGACATAGGGCAGCAGTCCGCCCTTGAGCTTGTAGTGCGTAATGAGGATGAACACAAGAATCGCCCAGCCGCCGACGATGTTCAAGTCCGAGGTCGGCGGATACAGTCCGAGCAGGCTGGACAGGCTGGAGAAGGCGGAAAGCCCCATGATGGCCGCCACGAAGGGTGCATAGCCCATGAAGCGTTCTCCCATATTGTCCAGCACCAGCGCATTGACCTTTTCCACGATCCATTCCGCCACGATTTGCCGCTTGGAATGCGGGACGACGGTCAGCCCGTGCGTCAGGTACAGGCACAGCCCCAGCATGGAA